>CAKPRX010000045.1 GCA_934183135.1 uncultured Prevotella sp. | reverse complement strand
CCTAATCCGTTTTATGTACCTGAGCTTAAGAACAAAACAGGTCTTGACAAGGACGTTTATGATTATGTTTTGAGCTATATATGTTTACAAAGGTACGAATAAAAAGGCGCATGGGCGAGCCGCGGTCATTGTTTTGGTCAAAATCTATAGCTTAAAGTTGTTTTTTGCAGCAACATCTTGTCCCACAGGCCTTTTTAAAAGGCCAACGGCCAACCAGGGATTTGTCGTACTGGTTGGCCGTTGGCCTTCGGTCATCGTCAGTGGGGCGGGGGCTACTTGATGCCCCGCTCGTTGAGTGCCTTGCTGTATTTGGCGGCATTGGCCTGATGCTCGGCATACGTGCGGGCAAAGTTGTGGGTACCGCTGAAGTCCTCCTTGGCACACATGTACAGGTAGGGATGGTGTACCAGGTTGAGCACGGCATCGATGCCAGCCACCGAGGGCACGCGGATGGGCCCTGGAGGCAGCCCCACGTTGGTATAGGTGTTGTAGGGGCTCTTGGTCTGCAGCATATTGTGGTAAATGCGCTTCAGCTCAAACTGCTTGAGGGCAAACTTGATGGTGGGGTCGGCCTGCAGCGGCATGCCGTTAGGGTATTCGGCATCCCTTACGTTCAGTCGGTTGTAATACATACCCGCTATCATCGGCTTCTCGGCATTGTTGGCCGTCTCCTCGTCTACTATGCTGGCCAGGGTCATCACCTGCTCTGGCGATAGGGCCAGCGCCTTGGCCTTCTGGGTTCGCTCGTTGTTCCAGAACTTCCGGCTCTCTTTCTGCATACGCTTTAGCAGTCGGTCCAGGGTGATATTCCAGTAGATGTCGTACGTGTTAGGTATAAACATGCACACCATTGTCTCCGGAGTGTACCCGTAAGCCTTACAGGTATCGGGGTTGGTCAGAGCCGTGGCAATCTGGCTGTCGGTCAGCATGAGCTTCTTGGCCAGTTCGGCCGACAGGTCTTCTACGGTTCTTACCGAGGGTATGGTTACGCTTACGGGGGTCTGCATGCCAGCCTTCAGGTGGCGGAAGAGCATCAGCGCGCCGATGTGAGTGTCTATCTCATAGCGGCCGGTCTTGATGTGGTCCTTGTAAGCCCCGTGCTTGGCCAGGGTGCTGAACCCCTGTATGCCATGCCTGGACGCTATGGGCGCCAACTTGGCAAATACGGAGTCTATGTTATCATCCTGATCTATGTAGAGGTACTGGGTGGTAGGCATGGCCGAGAAGGCAGAGATAAAGTAATAGTACATGAATAGCACGATAACGGCGAGGCATGCCCCGGCTGGTATCAGATATTTCTTCTTCTTTACTACATACATACTTGTACTTATTTTGAGTTTGTATACATCTTATTATATATAGGAGAGCACCGTTAAGGTGGTGGCGCTTATTCCGGTGCAAAGATACAAAAACTTTAAACGGCTCGGTGTGGCGTATGGATTTTTTTTGCTAACTTTGCTTAAAAATATGGTGAAGGATAACTTTTTGCTCTTTGCCAGGGAGATAACAGAGATAATAAGATGGAATATCAGACTTTTGTTTTCGATTTGGATGGTACGCTGCTCAATACCCTTGATGACTTGGCCGCCAGTACCAACTATGCCCTGCGTACCTATGGCATGCCCGAGCGCACGGTCGGCGAGGTGCGCCACTTTGTGGGCAATGGTGTGAAGAAACTAATGGAACGCGCCGTTCCCGGGGGCTTGGACAATCCGCAGTTTGAGGATACCTACACATGTTTTCGCCAGCATTACCTGGCCCATAACCTGGACACCACCCGCCCTTACCCCCATATCCTGGATATGCTTGACGGCCTGAAACAACAGGGCAAGCATCTGGCTGTGGTTAGTAACAAGTTCTACGCTGCCACACAGGATTTGTGCCGTCACTTTTTCGGCCAGTACATCAGCGTGGCCATCGGCGAACGTGAGAATATCCGCAAGAAACCGGCCCCGGACACCGTGCTCGAGGCTTTGCGCCAGCTCGGCGTGGGGCGCGACGGCGCCGTGTACATAGGCGACAGCGATGTGGATATAGACACTGCCCGTAACTGCGGCATGCCGTGCGTGAGTGTGCTGTGGGGGTTCCGGTCGCGCCAGTTCTTACTCGATCATGGCGCCACCACGCTGATAGACTCGCCACTGCAACTGCTGGAATAATCAAACGGCAACGCCCTGTCAATACAGTCTGTAAGGACTCCTTGACAGGGCGTTCTGATATTCTGGCAGATAGTGTTATTCGTATCTGATGGCCTCTATCGGGTCGAGCTGAGCCGCTTTCTTGGCTGGGTACCATCCGAAGAACACACCCGTGATGGTACATACGGCGAAGCTCATCACGATGCTCCATGGCTGAATGTATATGGGCCAGTTGGCCAGGGCCTTCACGGCATACGAGGCACTCACCCCTAACACGATGCCTATCACGCCACCGGTGACGCTCAGCATGATGGCCTCGATGAGGAACTGGTTGAGGATATCCACGCCCCGGGCACCCACACTCATGCGCAGGCCTATCTCGCGGGTACGCTCCGTGACGCTCACGTACATGATGTTCATGATGCCGATACCGCCCACGATGAGCGAGATGCCTGCCACCGCACCCAGCAGGATGGTGAGCATGTCGGTGGTAGAGTTCATCATAGAAGCCAACTCTTCCTGAGAGCGTATATTGAAGTCATCGTCGTCGCCCTCGCTGTTGTCGGTGGCCTCCTTGAGCTTGTGGTTGGTACGCAGTATGTCGGTAATCTCGCTGGTAGCCTTGTCGGTTACGCCCTCGGTAATGGCCGAGCACTGGATTTCGCTCAGGTAGGTCTGGGCGAGTATGCGTTTCATCACCGTGGTATAGGGGGCCAGCACCAGGTTGTCCTGGTCCATGCCCATGGAGTTGTATCCTTTCTTCTTCAGTACTCCGATAACCCGGAAGGGTATGGTTCCGAAGCGTACCACCTTTCCTACGGCATCGCCTCCGTCTGGGAAGAGATAATCTACCACCGTCTGACCCAAGATACATACCTTGGCTGACGAGCGGATGTCCGCATCGGTAAAGCAGTCGCCATCGGCTACGCTCAATTGCCTTATGCCGAGGTAGTCGAGGTTCACGCCATAGATGGTGGACTGTGTGTTGTTGTTGCCGTATATCCACTGGCCCGAGCTGGTTACCACAGGACTCACAGCCTTGACATAGTGACAGTCGTTGCGTATGCTCTGATAGTCGGTGAGCTTCAGGGTCTGCATGGAGGATGGGTCCATGCGCACGCCGCCCCTCATGTCGGCACCCGGGTGTATCATAATCATGTTAGAGCCCATCTCGGCTATGTTGGCCTGTATGCTCTTCTTGGAGCCTTGGCCTATGGCAAGCATGGTGATGACCGAGGCCACGCCGATGATGATGCCCAGCGCTGTCAGGAACGACCGCATCTTGTTGGCGGCTATTGCCCTGAGGGCTATCTTGAACAAATTCTGATAATTCATTGTTACTTAATTTCTTAATGGTTACTACAGTGCCATGCCCTGCTTACTCGTCACTATTGGCGGGCAGTGCCGCCAGTCCCTCGGCTGCCGACTTGATGTCGTGGTTGTACTCGTCGCTTATCACCACACCGTCGCGCAGCTGGATGTTGCGGCTCGAGTAGTTGGCTATATCCGGGTTGTGGGTCACAAAGATGATGGTGCGTCCCTCGGCGTGGAGCTTCTGAAACAGTACCAGTATCTCGAACGATGTGCGGGTGTCCAGGTTACCCGTGGCCTCGTCGGCCAGTATCACCGCGGGATTGTTTACCAGCGCCCTGGCTATGGCCACGCGCTGCATCTGGCCTCCCGACATCTGGTTGGACTTGTGGTACAGTCTGTCGCCCAACCCTACGGCCTGCAGAGCCCTCACGGCACGCTCACGGCGCTCGGCGGCGCTTACAGAGGAGTTGTACATGAGTGGCAGTTCCACGTTTTCCACGCTGGTGGTCTTGGGCAGCAGATTATAGTTCTGGAAAATGAACCCAATCTTCTGATTGCGGAGCACCGCACGCTGCGACTTGGACATGGAGCGTACACTTACGCCGTCCAAGAGGTACTCGCCGCTGCTGGGAGTGTCCAGGCAGCCCAGTTGGTTAAGCAGGGTCGATTTGCCAGAGCCCGACTTGCCCATAATGGTGACAAACTCGCCCTCGTAGATACTGAAGGTAACACCCCTGAGGGCATGTACCTTCTCGTCGCCTACGATGAAGTCGCGCTTTACGTCCTTCAGTTCGATGACGGCTTTCTTGCCGTCCTTATTTACCCTTTCCATTCTTGTCCTGTTTTCTGGGGCCTGGGGCGAAGGGGCTGCTCTCCTGCTGGCCATCGGTCTCGGCCTCATCGGTATTCATCTTTATTCCTGTAATAATCTGCTTGCCGGCAGTGATGCCACCCAATATCTGCGTATGTGTACCGTCGGTCATGCCTATCTTGACGGCGTGGGCCACCACCTGGTTGCCCTCCAGCGTCCAGACCTTGTTCTTACCGTTGCAGTCCACTATCTTGCGCTTGCCTACGGTCTCCTTCTCGGGCGAGTATCTCAGGGCCTTAGAGGGGATAGACAGCACGCCGTTCAGTTCGGACGTGAAGATGGTGACATTGGCTGTCAGACCCGGTTTCAGTTTCATATCGGCATTGGGAGCCGAGATGACCACCTCGTAGGTTACCACGTTGTTGGTAGTGGTGGCTTCCTGGCGCACCTGCTTGACCGTTCCGGAGAAAGTCTCGGTAGGGTAGGCGTCAACGGTAAACGATACACGCTCGCCCACCTTGACATCGGCTATGTCGGCCTCGTCTACATCGGCCACCACCTGCATGTTGGTCAGGTCTTGGGCTATGGTGAACAGCTCAGGGGTCGAGAAGCTGGCCGCTACGGTCTGGCCCTCTTCTACCGACTTGGACAGCACGATGCCGTCTATGGGCGAGGTGATGGTGGCATACCCTAAGTTAGTCTGGGCCTTGCGCACGTTCTCGCGGGCCGTGGCCACGTTCTCCTTGGCCTGCCGGTAGGCCAGCTGGGCCTCCTCGAACTCGTTGGCACTGATGAGGCCTTTCTTATAGAGGGTCTGGTTGCGCTTGAAGTTGGCTGTCTGATACGACAGGGTGCTCTGCATGCTGGCCAGGTTGGCCTTGGCCGTATGGAGCTCGCTGGTCAGATTGGTCTTGTCAAGTTCGGCTATGACCTGGCCCTTCTTTACCACGCTGTTGTAGTCTACGTAGAGCTTGCTCACGATACCCGAAACCTGGGTACCTACCGTTACCGATGTCACAGGCTCTATGCTGCCCGTGGCGGTAATGCTGTTCTGTAGGTTGGCCGGTGCCACCTTGCTCATTTCAAACTCCACCTCGTCGTTTTTCTTTCCGCGCGAGCAGGTGGCTATTACGGCAACTGCCACGATGACCACAGCTGCCACTATTCCCCATTTCTTGTTTGTAAGTTTCATCTTTATTGAGTCTGTTATTATGATTATCTATCGGTTAAAGTTTCCCGTTCTGGTAGAAGTTGAGCATATTCAGGTTGAGCATGGTGAGATACTTGCTCTGAAGCTCGCTCTGCTGTGCCTTGAGCATGTTGTCGCGGCCTGTGAGCAGCTCCACGATGTTTTTGAGCCCCAGCCTGAACTGCTCGCTCAGCAGCTCGTAGCTGGTGACGGCACTCTCGGTGCTCACCTTGGCTGCCTTGAACATAGACTGGTTGGTGCTGGCCTGAATCCAGTAGTTCTCGATGGTAGAGTATAGCTGTGTCTGCTTGTCTTTAAGTTCCAGCTCGTAGTTGATGCGCTGCAGCTGAGCCTTGTTTACGGCGGTCTTGGTCTTGCGCTGATCCAGCAGCGGTATGCTTACCGTAAAGCCGGCTCCGATGTTGAAGTTGTTCTTGATCTGTGTTCCCCAGGCGTTGTTGCTCATCGAGGTGGTGTTGGTGGTAAGTCCGGCGCTCAGTCCTATGGTGGGCATCTTGCCGGCCTTGGCCATCTTGATGTCCAGGGCGCTTGCCTGTATGCCCAGTTGGGCGTTCTTGATTTCAGGACGGGTGGCCAGGGCCGAGTTGTACACGTTCTGCAGGGCTGGGATTTGCTGCAGCACAGTCTGGTCGTCTATCTCGTCGGCCACCACCTCAAAGGCTTCGCCGTCGGTCAGCTGCAACAACTGGCGCAACTGACGGGTATATTCTCTGATGTTGCTTTCGGCCTGTACCACGCTGTACTGGTCCTGGGCGCGCTGTGCTGTAAGCTGTGCCAGGTCTGCCTTGCTCATCTTGCCGGCCTTGACAAACTCCTGGCCGCGCTCTTCGTTCTTCTGGCTGGTGCTCAGGGCGGCCTGGCTCACCTTCTTGGCTTCGAGCGAGTACAGTATCTGTACGTAGAGCTGGGCTATCTGCTCCTGTATGCTGTTGGCGGTCTCGGCCGTGGCCAGGTCGGCTTGCTGCTCGGCCAGCTTGTTGGCCTTGATGCGGTCTCGGTTGACATTGCCGTTCCATACGGTCCAGTTGGCGTTCAGCGCGTAGGTGCCATTGTAGTACACCTTGTCCACGCTGGCTTGTACCTGGTCGCCGGCCACGATGGCGCGACCTGTCTGTGGCCACGGGTTAACCGTCATGTTCTGGTTGGTGCTGGCTGTGAGCGATGGCAGCAGCGCAGCCTTGCTCTCCAGTACATCTTCGGTGGCCGACTGCTTCTGCACGCGGCTCTTCTGCAAAGTGATGTTGTTCTCTAACGCGTAGTCGATACACTGCCTAAGCGTCCAGGGGCGTGCCTCGGCCGACAGGGTTGCCGTGCCTATCAAGGTTGCCGTTAATACTATCCTGTGAATGTTCATATAAAAGATAATTACGATAAAAATCTTTTATATGATGGATAGCGTGGGGTGTAGTTTAATCCATGAGAGGAATATTAACAAAAGATAGCAGTCGTTTACACTAACGACTGCAATCTGGCGATATACTTTCCGAGTATGTCGAACTCTATGTTGACCGTAGAGCCTACCTGTATGTCGGCAAAGTTGGTATTGGCCCGTGTGTAGGGTATGATGGCTACCTGGAACGAGTCTTCGGTGGGATTGCACACGGTGAGCGATACGCCATTGACCGTTACCGAGCCTTTGTCGACCGTGAAGTAGCCTCGCCGGGCCATGTCCCGGTCATAGGGATACCGGAAAGTAAAATAGGTACTGCCACCCGCGTCGCTCATGGCGGTACATACGGCCGTCTGGTCTACGTGGCCCTGTACGATATGGCCGTCCAGCCGGCCGTTCATCAGCATGGAGCGCTCTACGTTGACGCGGTCGCCCACGCTCAGGGTGCCTAAGTTGGACCGTTCCAGCGTCTCTTTCATGGCCGTAACGGTATAGGTGTCGCCATCGATGGCCACCACGGTCAGGCAGACGCCATTGTGGGCCACGCTCTGGTCTATCCGGAGCTGCGAGGCAAACGAGCATGTCAGGGTGATGTCTATATTTTCCTGTTCCTTTGTGACGGCCGTTACCGTGGCCATCTCTTCTACTATTCCGCTAAACATTATTGATGTGTTGAGTGTAAAACGGGGGTTGTACGATGATGTGATGATAAGTCCGAGTAATTAAGATTTGAGTGCCCTCCGTCTTTGTAATCCACCGGTCTTCCGACTTAGTTCCAGTTACTGGAGTTTATATGGCCCGCCATTAACAAGAGAGGCTTGCTCGGTATTGTTTTTTATGTGATGACTATCCCGATCGAATCGGTACAACCCCCTAATATTTTCTTGATGCAAAGTTACAACTTCCTGTCCATTCGGCAAAATGATTTCGGCTATTTTTTCGGATTGCCCCGTCACGGTCGTTCCTATATATATAATAAGGTATAGGACGGTGGCCGTCGCCCCTCTATTCGGCCTCGCGGTACCAGTCCTTGAGATAGCCGGCATAGTGGCGGGCGTACTCCTCGGCCTGGCCTGGCTGGCAGGTCTTGATGCGGCGGGCTGGTATGCCGCCCCATATCTCGTGGGCCGGAATGTGGGTGCCCTGGGTAACTACGGCTCCGGCTGCTACAATGGCGCCAGGGCCCACTTCGGCTCCGTCGAGCACCGTGGCATTCATGCCGATGAGTGCTCCATGGTGTACGGTGGCACCATGTACTACGGCTCCGTGGCCTACCGACACGTCGTCGCCCAGAATACAGGGCGTGCCCTGCGACTGGTGCAGGCAGGCGCAGTCTTGCACATTTACACGGTTGCCGCAGCGTATGCCGTCGACATCGGCGCGCAGCACGGCACCGTACCAGATACTACAGTTGTCGCCTAAGTGGCAGTTGCCTGCCAGCGTGGCGTTCTCAGCGATAAAACAGGCATCGCCCCATGTGGGCTCCATGCCCCTAACCTTTACTATGATGGCCATAATGATAAGTTTGAGGTGCAAAGGTAGCAAAACTAACTGTAAAATGACTATCACGGCAAATAAAAAGACCGACCTTTGCGTTTCTAAAGACGGCTCCCAGCTCGCTAAAGACGGCTCCCAGCATCGTAAAGGTCGGTCTCTGTGAATTAGGCAACTGTTGCCTGCCGTCACAAAGGCTGTCATAGGCCCATAACAGATAGTAAGCAGTAGGGGAGAGCCTGCCCCTGAGTTGTAAAAATAAATAATAATTTATTTTGTAGTTCTCTCGGTTTGCACTATCTTTGCAAGAGATAGGCTGCACGCTGGCCATCAGCCTTGGCTTGGAACCCATGGTGGGTGTAGCCGTTATAGAGAAACATAACAGAACAAACGATGAAAGTGCGTTTAACATTGATGAACTTCTTGGAGTTCGCCGTGTGGGGAGCCTACCTCACTTGTATGGGAATATACCTAAGCAATATCGGTATGCCACAGCACATTGGTGCTTTTTATGCCATGCAGGGTATCGTATCTATCTTCATGCCGGCCCTGATGGGCATCGTGGCCGACCGCTGGATACCCGCCCAGCGCCTCTTGGGCCTCTGTCATCTGCTGGCTGGCCTGTTTATGATAGCCGCGGGATGGTATGGCTATACCGCGGGTGCGGCGGTTCAGTTCCCCGTACTCTTCACGTTCTACTCGTTAAGCGTGGCGTTCTATATGCCCACTCTGGCGCTTAGCAACTCGGTGGCCTACTGCGCACTGGCCCAGGCCAACATGGACAGTGTCAAGGAGTTTCCGCCCATTCGCGTCTTTGGCACAGTGGGATTTATCTGCTCCATGTGGTTTGTCGACCTGATGGGGTTCAAGAGCGACTATAACCAGTTCTTTGTATCGGGCGCACTTGGCGTGATACTCTTCCTCTATACCTTTACCCTTCCCAAGTGTCCTGTGACACGCGGCAATGAGCGGCAGAGCATCGTAGACGCTTTCGGACTGCGCGCCTTTGCGCTATTCAGGCAGAAGCGCATGGCCCTCTTCTTCATCTTCTCAATGCTGCTGGGCGTTAGCCTTCAGATAACCAACGGCTTCGCCACGCCCTTTATCGAGAGCTTCAAGGCGATGCCCGAGTACGCCGGCACGTTCGGTGTCAAGTATCCCGTGATACTCTACTCGCTGTCGCAGGTAAGCGAGACGCTGTGCATACTGATGATACCATTCTTCATGAAGCGTTATGGCATCAAGAATGTGATGCTTATAGCCATGTTTGCCTGGGTGCTGCGCTTCGGACTGCTGGGCATGGGCAACCCGGGCTCCGGCGTGTGGATGTTCATCCTCTCCATGATAGTATATGGCGTGGCCTTCGACTTCTTCAATATCTCGGGCTCGCTCTTCGTAGATACCAATACCGACCATGCCATCCGCTCGAGTGCCCAGGGGCTCTTCATGCTGATGACCAATGGCATCGGCGCCACCTTAGGCTCCTTTGCCGCTCAGCAGGTGGTTACAGCCCATACCGTTGACGGCGTTACCCAGTGGGCTGCTTGCTGGTACATATTTGCCCTTTACGCCTTGGTGGTGGGAGTGGCCTTCGCCCTGATGTTCAACGCTAAGAAGAAAACTGTTAAGGAATGACGGGCGAAACGAAGCTACAGCTACAGAGCCTGATACTGCTTACGCAGGTAGAGGGCATGGGCTTGGTAGTGCTTACTAACAGCGACCGCGACCGGCAGATAGGTATTCCCTGTACCGAGGCCATGATAAACCGGCTGAACCGTATCACAGACACTGCTGGCTCCGCTCCCTTACAGTTGCCACAGTTGTTGTGCCAGCTACTGGGCGACCATGGCATCGCAGAGATGGAGGTACACATTACCGATGTGTGCGAGGGCAACTACGTGACGCTGCTCTACGACCGGGCCACGCTGAAAACCTATACCGTGGCCCCCGACGATGCTGTGGCGCTGGCCCTGTCAGGTGGCTGGCCCATCTATATACGCACCGCACTCTTTGTCAGTCAGAGCGTGGCTTACAAGTCGGGACAGGAGCAGATGGCCATGCCGCTCAACGTGCTCAACGGCCGACTGCTGGAGCGTGCGCTTCAGCGTGCCATAGCCCGCGAGGACTACGAGATGGCCAAGGCCATCAAGGACGAGATGGGGCGACGGGGCAAGAATGATGATAAGCGATGAAAGAGGTAAGATATTTCTATGTACCACAGGCTGCCGAGCACACCGAGCTGCCCGCAGACGAGGCGGTACACGCCCTGCGCGTGCTGCGGTTGCAGAGTGGCGACGAGCTGTTCCTGATGGATGGAACCGGTCACTTCTACCGGGCCGAGGTAACAGCTACCTCGTCCAAGCATTGCCTGTATAGCATCCTGGAAACCATCACTCCGCCTAAAGAGTGGGTGGGCCACATACACCTGGCCATAGCGCCCACCAAGATGATGGAGCGTATAGAGTGGATGGCCGAGAAGGCCACCGAGGTGGGGTTCGATGAACTATCGTTCGTCAGCTGCAAGTTCTCCGAGCGCAGGGTTGTCAACACCGCGCGGGTAGACAGGATAGTGGTGTCGGCCGTCAAGCAGAGCCGCAAGCCCTATAAGCCCGTGGTTAATGACCTGGTACCATTTCGCGACTTCGTCCAGACACCCTGCGCAGGCCGCAAGTTCATAGCCCATTGTTACGACGAGATAGCCCGCAGCGACCTGTTTGACCAGTTGGGTCAGATGGGTGGCGGCGGTGATGTTACCATCATGGTAGGCCCCGAGGGCGATTTTTCTGTCGACGAAGTGAGGTTGGCCATGCAGCACGGGTTCGAGCCGGTATCGTTAGGAAATTTCAGGTTGCGGACAGAGACTGCCGGGCTGATGGCTGTAGCCATGGCCCAGCTGGCTTTCCGTAAAAAATAACATACAGATGAACAAATACTTATTATGGTTAGTAGGGATAACCATGACGCTGGGTCTGGGCGCGTGCTCAGACTCTGATTATATCAATGCTATCCCTAAACGGTCGCCGGCCGTGGTGTCGGTAGACCTGATGAGTACGGCCGATGTGAGCGCACAGAGGGTGCTCCGGGCGCTCTTCCAGGTAGGGGTGGCCGACGGCAAGGGCGTAGACATCAGCAAGAAAATGTATCTCTTCGAGTCGCCCGACGGCTCTTATGGTCTCTGTGCCGCCGTGTCCAGCAGCGACAAGTTGGCCGACCTGCTCACCCAGTCGGGGCACAGGCTTACCGAGTTCCAGGGATGTCACTTTACCTCCTTAGGCACCTCGTGGCTGATGGGCTATTCGGACCGCTCACTCTTAGTCATGGGGCCCGTGACCATAGAAGGGCAGCGTGAGCTGATGCGGCAGATGTCAGTCTATCTTAATCAGGACGAGGACAAGGGCCTGCGGGCGTCGCGTCTCTTCGAACGGCTCGACACCATCAGTGCCCCGATAGCCCTGGTAAGTCAGTTGCAGTCGCTGCCCGGGCAGATGGCCGCCACCCTCTCGCTGGGCATGCCCAAGGGCGCTCGGCCAGACCAGGTGTACTATGCCGCCGGGGTCAGCAGGCACGACCGAACTCTGGTAATACATGGACAGACATTCTCCTTTAACCATGCGGTAGACGCCCAGATAGCCCAGGCCAAGAGTAAGTTAGGGGGCATAGACGGCAGTTTTATGGGCAGCCTCCGGGATAGCTGCTTTGCCACCTTGTTTATGCACGTAAGGGGGACTGACTTCCTGCAGCTGCTTCAGGCCAGTCCCGCTACCCAGACCCTGTTGGCCGGGGCCAACGCGGTGATAGACATCAACAGCATTATCAGCACCTTTGACGGCGAGGTCATGGTGGGCGTGCCCTCGCCCGACGGCAAGCAGGGCATGGTACAGCTGCTGGCCCACTGCCAGCGCGCCGACTGGCTCCCGCATGTGGCCTATTGGAAGAAGAGCGTGCCCAGCGGGGCCTCTATCGCCGATGCTGGCCGTGACCGCTGGCGCTACACGTCTGGCAGTACTTCGTTCTGCTTCGGTATCCAGCCCGATGGCTGCTTCTACTTCGGTACCGAGCCCGTGGCAGCCGGCCAGCCGTCAGCGCTGCAGCCTTATATGGCGGGCCGCAAGATGGCTACGGTCATCAACCTGGCCAGGCTGCCTTTCAGCCACTCGATGCCCATACTCGGCAGCGTGTTAGGGGTACTTGGCCCGATAGATACGATGGTTTATACGCTCGAATAAATGGAAACTATACTATTTCAGTCAGTGGTTCCACATGTATTTGCCCATGTGGCCGACCTGAAGTCGGATGTGTGGAACCAGGAGCTTACCTTTCAGAAAGACAGACTATACCTCTTAGAGGCCGATAGTGGCAAGGGTAAGAGCACTTTTTGCAGTTACATTATAGGTTACCGGTGCGACTACTCGGGCCGGTTGCTCTTTGACAGTCAGGACGTGTCGGCGCTGCCGCAGTCAGCGTGGGTCGACCTGCGCCGGCGGCATATCAGTCACCTGTTTCAGGAGTTGAGGCTCTTCCCGGAGCTTACCGCGCTGGAGAATGTGACTATCAAGAACGCACTGACGGGCTTTAAGGACGAGAAGGAAATACGCAGTTGGTTCGAGATGTTGGGCATAGCCGACAAGGTAGACACGCCTGTGGGCATCATGTCCTTCGGGCAGCAGCAGCGTGTGGCCATGATGCGGGCGCTGGTCCAGCCCTTCGACTTTCTGCTGGCCGACGAGCCCATCAGCCATCTGGACGAAACCAACTCGGCCCTGATGGCCCAGCTGATGATGACCGAGGCCCGTAAGCAGGGCGCGGGGGTGATAGTGACCAGCATCGGCAAGCACATGAACCTGGACTATGATACGGTATATAGACTCTGAAGTGACGGTTATAATATATAATAAGGTATGAACTTAGTTTGGAAATTACTGCGACATCATATTAGCATTGCCCAGACTGCAGGCTTCTTCTTCGCCAACCTCCTGGGCATGTTCATTGTTCTTTTGGGCTTCCAGTTTTACCACGATGTGTTGCCATGCTTTACGGCCGAAGACAGCTTTATGAAGTCTGACTATATGGTGATAAGCCGCAAGATAGGCGCGTCGAACGTTATATCCGGAAAGACCAACACCTTCAGTCCTGCTGACATCGCCGACCTGGACGAGCAGCCCTTTGCCAAGGCCGTAGGTGCCTTTGTGTCCAACGAGTACCACGTAGACGCGTCAATGGGTATCAGTGGTACCAATATACTTAACTCTGAGATATTCCTGGAAAGCGTGCCCGACTCATTTGTAGACGTGGCCGCCGCCACATGGCACTATACGCCCGGCGAAAGGGTAGTGCCTATCCTGCTGCCCCGCTCCTATATCACCATGTATAACTTTGGTTTTGCCAAGACCCACTCGCTGCCCAAGATATCCGATGGGGTAGTAGGCATGATAGACATGACGCTCTTTGTGCAGGGCAATGGACGACACGAGGAGTTCAAGGGACGTGTGATAGGCTTCTCGGGCAAGGTGACATCGGTCTTGGTGCCCGAGTCGTTTATGAAGTGGAGCAACGCCACCTTTGCCCCAGGTAAGGAGAGCGACCCCTCGCGGCTGCTACTCAAGGTGGGCAATCCGGCCGATGAGACCATAGCCAAGTACATGGACGCGCAGGGCTACGAGATGGATGCTGACAAGCTCAATGCCGAGAAGACCACTTATTTCCTGAAACTTGTCATCGGGCTGGTGGTCTCGGTGGGTGTGCTGATATCTATCCTGAGTTTCTACATACTCATGCTGAGCATATACCTGCTTGTCCAGAAGAACTCGGATAAGCTGGAGAACCTGCTGCTTATCGGCTACTCCACCAGGCAGGTGGCCCGTCCCTACCAGTGGCTCGCCACAGGTCTCAACATGGGCGTGCTGATACTGGCAGCCGTGGCTGTGGTACTGGTGCGTAGCTATTACATGGGCATACTGCTCTCGCTCTATCCCACGCAGGCCGATGCCGGGCTGCTGGCCATGCTGGCACTTGGCGCGATGCTCTTTGCGCTGGTTACAATTCTTAACTTCTCGGTTGTCCATCATTGTATAAAGTGTATATGGGAGCAGAAAAGGAAAAATAATTGACGTATACCCCGTTATTTTCATCTACCTGTAATGTATATATGAAAATAAATTGCTAAATTTGCATCGAAATATTAATAATAATTATCACTATCGTGGTAGTTTTTAACTTAACTTACAGAAAGATTATGTTGAGACGATTAAGCCTTTTAGCTGTGATGATGTGGGCCATTACCACATCCATGATGGCGCAAATTACGACTTCAGGTATCAATGGTAAGGTTACATCGCAGGGCGATGAGGTAATCGGAGCCTCGGTTACGGCCACCCACCAGCCTTCGGGAACCGTGTATCGGGCCGTTACCAACGTGAATGGACGCTTTAACATCCAGGGTATGCGTCCTGGTGGTCCATACACAGTCGAGATTACCTACATAGGCCATCAGCCTAAGGTCTTTAGCAAAGTTAACCTGCTTTTGGGAGAGTCGCAGAACCTGTCGTGCTCGCTCGAGGAAGATGCCAGGATGCTCGACGAGGTGGTTATAGCTGGCCGGGCCGGACTGAACGCCACGAAGACGGGTGCCGCGCAGAGCATCAACGCTACGCAGATTAACAACATGCCTACCATCACCCACAGTGTGGCCGATATAGCCCGCCTTAACCCACAGATTAATGCCAATGAGCAGGCTGGCTCTATGTCGTTCGCCGGTGCCAACACCCGTTACAACGCCTTCCAGATTGACGGTGTGATGAATAACGATGCCTTCGGTCTTACTTACAATGGCAGCAACGGTGGCCAGGCCAATACACAGCCTGTATCGATGGAGACTATCGACCAGATACAGATTAATATCGCGCCGTTCGACGTTCGCCAGAGTGGTTTTACCGGTGGTGCCATCAACGCCATTACCAAGAGCGGTACCAACACCTTCCACGGCAGTGTATATGGTTACGGCAACAACGAGAAGTTAGTGGGCCGCCACTATAAGAACCACGACGGTAGCTATGCTGCTCCTTATTCTAAGGAGAATGAGTCGCTCTTCGGCTTTACCCTGGGTGGCCCTATCATCAAGGACAAGCTCTTCTTCTTTGCCAACTATGAGAACAGCGACAAGTCGTACCCCAACGATTACGGACTGGGCTCTGCCGGTTCTAAGGTAGACGCCGAGTTGGCCACTAAGATACTCGATGCCGTTAAGGACATGGCCCACGACCAGGGAATAGACTACAACGGTCAGTACGCTAACCCCGATATGCGCACCTGGAGCAACAAGGCCGGTGTGAAACTCGACTGGAATATTAATGACTTCAACAAGTTTACTATCCGCTGGAGCTATGTCAACGCCCGCTCTATGAAGGGTGGTGGCGGCATATCCACACTGAATACCGGTGACCACCTGTACGAGTACAAGTCTACCACCAACTCTATTATGGCCGAGCTGCAGTCTCGTCTTTCTCCCGTGGTGAGCAATGAGGCCCGCGCCTCTTACGTCCGCGTCCGCGACGCCCGTACTTCGGGCACTCCCTTCCCAGCTATCCAGATATCCAAGGTGGGCAACAATAGCGGTTCTGTTAATATCGGTAACGAGTACAACTCGATGGCCAACTCGCTGGACCAGGATGTGTTCACCATCGAGGACAACCTCACCTGGAACAAGGGCAACCACACCCTTACCTTTGGTACACACAACGAGTTCTATAAGTTCTCTAACCTGTTTATAGGTAACCTCTTCGGAAGTTACTACTTCAGTACCCCCGACGATTTCTTCAGTTACTACAACGGTTTCAAGGCCGGTCAGACCGGCCTGGGCAAGTACATCAACCAGTACTACTTCAAGGAGGCCAACGTAGACGTTACGGGCGATCCCCGCTGGGCAGCCTCTTTCGGCGCCGGCCAGCTGGGCTTCTATGTTCAGGACAAGTGGGATGTGTCTAACAGCTTCCAGCTCACCTATGGCCTGCGTATGGATATGCCGCTGTTCTTTGACCGTCCTGCTGAGAACGCCCCCTTCAACGAGTGGGCTGCCCAGAACGGCTATTCGTACAAGACCAATCAGAAACTGTCATCGGCCCCGATGTGGAGCCCGCGTGTAGGTTTCCGCTGGAACTTGAACAACGATTATAAGTTTATCCTCCGTGGTGGCGTGGGCATCTTTACCGGCCGTATCCCATTCGTATGGCTGAGCAACAGCTTCTCTAACACCGGTATCCAGCTCTCCTCGTACACGGCCCGCCGGTCAGACCAGATCAGTCTGATACTGGATCCTAACAAGCAGAGCGAGAATGGCCAGCGGCTTACAGCTTCGAGCGGCAGCCAGTTAATCAATGTGTTTGACAAGGACTTCAAGTTCTCTCAGAATCTGCGTGCCAACCTGGGTGTCGACTTCCGGCTGTTAGGCATCGACTGGACGGCCGAGGCTATCTACAGCAAGACGCTCAACGATGTGTACTACCAGAACATCGCCTATACCGAATCGGGCAAGACGCTTGCTGACGAGACCGGTCTTTACTGGGACAACCGTCCTATGTACGAGCGCGTTACCAAGGGCTTGCCCTTCAACGAGATTTATGTCCTCAAGAACACTGACAAGGGATATACCTACAGTCTCTCGCTGAAAGCAGACAAGAGCTTCGCGTGGGGTCTGGACCTCTCGGCATCGTACACGTTCACCCAGTCGAAGAGCATAAGCAGCGCAACATCGTCGCAGGCTCAGAGCAACTGGCGAAACACACAGACCTACAGGTTCTCTAACTCGCCCGAGTTGTCGTATAGCGCTTACAACATACCGCACATGATCAAGGCTTCGGCTTTCTATCACTTCAACATCGCCAACAACAAGATGTTTACCACCACTATCGGTATCATCTACCAGGGCCGCAGCGGCTCGCCTTACTCCCTGATGTATAGTGGCGACATCAACGGCGATAGCGGTACCAGCAACGACCTTATCTACATCCCTACCGACGAGCAGATAGACCAGATGCCTTTCAAGGGTACCGATGCCTATCCTGCCGACCTGCAGCGCCAGAACCTGAAGGCTTGGCTGGCCAAGACTCCTTATCTCAAGGATCACCGCGGCCAGTACTACAAGCGCAATGCTGACAACCTGCCCTTCGAGCACCACTTCGACCTGCATGTTGCAGAGAAGATGAGCCTGAAAGTGGGCAAGTATGTTCACGCTCTCGAGCTCTCGCTCGACATCCTCAACGTGGCCAATATGATTAACAAGGACTGGGGCCGTACCTATGGTACCAACTACTCTAACGAGCTTGTACTCCCCATCACCTATGATGGCGGTCAGTACCAGTTTGTCAGCAGTCCCGACTACATCCTCAAGTATCCGCAGAGCTACTACAGCCGCTGGCGTGGTCAGCTTGGCCTGAAGTACACCTTCTAACAGCCAGCAGATGCTGATAACCATTAGGCAAGGGGCCTTCTGAACGGCAAGTTCAGAAGGCCCCTTTGCTGGTACTGTGGGGCAGAGGGGGCTCTCGTGGGGTGCCTGCGGATAGGGCCGTGACGTTTAGGCCTGATCCGTGGGGGCTATGACAGTTGGGGGGGCGTGGCCGTCATGGGAAAAGTCATAGGTTCAGCCATTGCCATAACCATGGCGTGAACCATAGAAAAACCTTTACACGCAGCTGTATATTTATGCAAAACGAGCGATGATAATGTATAAATATACAGTCGT
>CAKPRX010000044.1 GCA_934183135.1 uncultured Prevotella sp. | reverse complement strand
ACCCACTTTTTTGACATAACTCATTGATTTTCAATCCGCGCTATGTGATGGCGCAGAAAAGTGATGAAGTCAGGAAATGACAAGAAGTAATGCTGCTATCATAGAGTCAATGCAACTAATAAAAAGGGACGAGAACAATGCAAGAGACAAGAAAAAATGGGAGGGTAACACGTATCGCACACATTAAGGTAGTATGACCTGGAACGGCGACAGGCAGGCCCACTATAAGTGATGCCTATGACCTGTAGGGCATCGGTGAGTGGGGCGATGGTCTCAGAGCTGCCCGCTCTCTACCTGGCGCACCACGCGCTCGGTTATACGGTCCACGCCGTTAGGGTCGTAACCCTTGCGGAGGCTGGCACCGAAGAGCCAGGCAAAAGCCTGATAGACGCCAGCACGGGTAGGTCCGAAGAAGGACTGGATAAGATTGTACGAAGACGAGTTGCACTCGCGGTAGATAAGTTTGATGAGCAGCTTGCCCTGTTGGTAAGTGAGTTTCTTCATGCGGGGCGTGTACTCGGTCTTAATGCCCTTCTCGACGAGCTTCAGGTGGCGGTCGCGAGCCTCTTTGTTGGGCAGGGTCTGCAAGTAATCGTAGGTTTCGATAATGATAGCGCGGCACTCCTTAGCGATAGGGAGCACCTTCTTGACATTATACACCAGGCGGTTGTAAGCCTGCATCTGGCGGGCATCCTGGAACACGGGCTTGGGGTACACATAGATGTTGTTGAGCTCTACGTACTGGATGGAGTCGCGCCCCAGCAGTACCTTGCCCACCTTGACCATAGGCACAAAGGTGGGGTTCTCCATGTCTACCTCTCGGTCCTCTGGATTCACGGTCTGGGGTCGTACAGTCTGTGCCCCGGCAGGCAGGGCGACCATCAGGGACAGGGCCGCTATTATGACAAAATACACGCTCTTCATCGGCGCAAATGTAGCTATAATTATCCATGTAGTGAAATAATTTCCGGGATATTTGCTCAGTTACTCTGTTTTTCTTACATTTGTAAGTCTTTCTACCTGTGTACTTATGACGCGTATCCTGCTTATACTGATAATGGTGGCCATGTCCACGGTGCTGCCGGCGCAGACCCGCCAGCCCTGGGAGGACTATCTGGCGCAGACGGGGCTGGCAGAGGACGTGGAGTCGGCCGACCTGGAGGCGCGCTACGACGACCTATGCGAGCTGGCTGCCAACCGCCTGAACCTGAACACGGCCCGGCGCGAGGACATGGAGCGCCTGCCGCTGCTTACCTATGACCAGATGGTCAGTCTGATAGCCTATCGCGACCGTGTGGGGGCCATACGCTCCTGGGATGAGTTGCGCGTGGCAGGCATAGGCGACGACCGGCTACGTGGACTGCTGCCCTACTTTGCCTATCTGGGCGAGCCTGAGCAGGCGCACCACCGGCTCACCATGGCCGACCTGCTACGCTACGGCCATCACGAGGCCGTGGCTTACATGGGGCTGCCCTGCTATGAACGTCGTGGCGACCGCCAGGGCTATCAGGGTTATGCCTACCGTCACTGGGTACGTTATACCTATAATTACGGTCAGGACGTGCGGGCTGCCCTCGTGGGAGCCCAGGATGCGGGCGAGCCGTTTATGGCAGCCCCTAACCGCCTGGGCTACGACTACTACTCGTTCTACCTACAGCTGCGCCACCGGGGATGGTTGCGCTCGCTGGTGGTGGGGCGCTACCGGCTGCGCCTGGGCATGGGCCTGATTATGAATACCAACTACGGCTTTGGCAAGTTGGCCGTGCTCAGCACCATGGGGCGCATGGACCCGGCGATAACGGGCCACTCTTCGCGCTCGGAGGCCAACTATCTGCAGGGTGCCGCGGCCACCGTGGCGCTGACCAGACGGGTGGCGGTAACGCTCTTTGGCTCGTACCGATGGGTCGATGCCACGCTCAATGCCGACTCTACTACCGTGGCCACGCTGCTGCGTACGGGCTATCATCGTACCCAGAGCGAGATAAGCCGACGCCACAACACCGCGCAGGCGCTGGGGGGCGCCAGTGTGGCCTATAGCCATGGCGGCCTCAGGGTGGGTCTGTCGGGGGTGTACAGCCACTACAACCGCCCCCTGCGTCCCGACACGGCCGCGCTCTACCGCCGCTATGCGCCTGTGGGCAGCGGCTTCTGGAACCTGAGTGTAGACTATGCCTACCGGGCCCATGGCTTCGAGCTGACGGGCGAGACGGCCACGGGCGACGGTGGTGGTCTGGCCACGGTTAACCGTCTGGTGTACAGTCCTGTACAGCGCCTGTCGCTCATGGCCGTACAGCGTTTCTACAGCTATCGCTATCATGCGTTGCAGGGTCGTAGTTTTGCCGAGGGCGGACAGGTGAGCAACGAGAGCGGCGTGTACTTAGGCGCTCGGTGGAGCCTGTCGCACGGTTGGACGGTACGTGCCTATACCGACTATGCTTACTTCGCGTGGCCCCGTTACGGCATGTCGTTCTCCTCGCACGTGTGGGACCATCTGCTCGCGGCCGAATACAGCCGTGGCAACGTGGTGTGGCAGACGCGCTACCGTCTGAAGCGCTGCCAGGCTGATGCCGCCGACCACAGCCACCTGGTAGACTATGCCACCCACCGCGGACAGACGTCGGTGGCTGGCCAGTGGGGTAGGGTGGGCGCCAAGTCGGTAGTGGGCGTGGCCTACAGTGCCAAGGGCCGTGGCAGCATGGGGTGGCTGGTGGGCCAGTGGCTGCGCTATGGCACCGACCGCTGGCAGGTCAGTGGCTCGGTGGCCTACTTTGATACCGACGACTACGAGAGCCGGCTCTACTACTATGAGCGCGGTCTGCTCTATACCTTCGGTTTCCCCTCGTACTACGGCCAGGGACTGCACTACGCGGTGAGTGTGCGTGCCGATGTGTCGCGCCATGTCCAGGCGGCTGTTAGGGCTGGCACTACCAACTATATGGACCGCGACCACATATCGTCGGGGCTGCAGCAGATAGACCGTAGCTCGCAGACCGATGTGGAGTTGCAGCTGCGCCTACGCTTCTGATGCCCGCTCCGTGTACAGGGGGGCTTTGAAAGGTAAAAAAGCGCTTCTTGAAAGGTAAAAAGGTAAAAGAGTAAGAACGTAAAAAGCGTTCGCTGTGTGCTGGGAGCCGTCGTTAGAAAGCTAAAGGTCGGTCTTTGTAAACACGGGGTAGCTCTCTACGTTGTAGGCGAATGGTAGGGGTACAAAAAAAGACGCCCGGGGTAATGCCTCTGCATCCTCCGAGCGCCAAAAACATCTCATCTGAAAAAATGTATTATAATATTTGCCCTCATGGGCGTCAATCTTATTCGGGAATATCACCGTACTTGTTCTCGCCATTGGTACCCTGCAAAATCATGAATACCAGCAGGACAACGCTGCCGACAAACGGTATCAGGCCGATGAGTATCAGCCATCCGCTGTTGTTGGTGTCGTGCAGACGGCGAGCGGTAACGGCCAGCGAGGGTATCAGCACGCCTAAGCCATAGATGACATAGAGGATATAGCCCACGACCAGGCCACCCATAGCACCGTCAGAGCCTCCGACTGCAGCGCCTATGGCGATGCCTAAGAGAAAGAGGGCTATGCTTGCGATAATGTTAAACAGGACGAAGTACCAATACTCTGAGCGGCTGGCGCGTCCTGAGAACGTGGCGTACTTACTGAATACACTCTTGACTGACTGGGTAAATTCCATAGTTGTGTGGTTTTTTAGGATGAATACTATAGTTGTTTATCTGATGCTCCGTAAGGTAGTATAAACCATCTGTACAGGGACAAAGTTAAGTAAAAATATTTAGATAAGTACCATAAAGTTTTCCTTTTTTTTAGATAATAGCTCCAGAAAGTACGGATTTTTATCTATTGGGCATCGTTGCCCCCGTGGCACGGCCCCACGGCAGCAGGGTGGTAGAGACTGCCGTGGGGGGCCATGGCTGTGCTATACGGTGCGGTCGGTGGGGTGCGTGTGGTGTACGTACTGGGCCCGTCCGTCGCGCCATACCCACCGCTGCTTGCCCTCGCGGGCCAGTTTGCCCACGGTGGTCGACAGGGCTATGCCTATCACGGGCGAGGCCAGGGCCACAGCCATGAGTATCCAGAGCGATACCTGGACCACCACGGCCAGCGTTATCACAAAGAGATGGAGCGCCACGATGCCCGTGGCCGTCATGACCACGCCATAGAGGCGTGCGCGCAGGCCGTTGATGAGTATGGGTATGCCGTAGCATGCTAAGAGGGCGGGCCACAGGCTGCCCGTGAGCTGGTACGACAGCAGCAGCGCGGGCCACTGTACCAGATAGCCTATGACGAAGGGCCATACCAGGAGCGAGTGGCTGGCAAACAGCGTTACGCAGAACATGTAGCAGAAGGCCAGTACCATGAACAGGGCCACGAGCAGGGCTCCGCCGATGGCTTTAGGCAGACCTACGTAGTCGGGGTTGCACCACCACAGGGCGTCCCAGTCTATCATCACTGCCGTATAGGCCACGATAGCGGCTGCGGCTACGAACGGCAGGGCCGACAGGAGCACGAACCGGGTGCGCAGTGTCATCCATACGGCTATGGCCATGAGTGCCAGCGCTACCAGGGGCAGCACAGGGCCGTAGAGGGTTCGCGTGGCGGCGGCGTGCATGTCTATCCGGGGCAGGGTGAGCCACCGGGCCAGTTGGGGCCGTGGCCTGAAGTTGTCCGAGGCAAATATATCGGATGCCGAGGGCGGGTTCTGGTCGGCATAGCGCAGCCAGCGGGCCTCGGCCAGATAGCGTTTGCCTTTGTAGGCTATGACAGCCTTAATCTGCCTGGCATCCAGCGTGTCGCCCGCGCTGGTGGTGTGTGCGGCCGACTGGCCGTCTGGGCCCACCACGCGGCGTCCCACCACCTGGACGGTGGCTCCGTTACGCAGGTAGAGTACTGTGCGCGTGCCGTCAAAGTCGGTAGGCTTACTGGCAGCTACTGCCCTGAGCTCGGGGGCCACCAGGCAGTCTACTACATAGGTCTGGGCCTGTGCCAAGGTAGCTACGCACAGGCAGAAAAGCAGTGATAGGATACGATAGGTCTTCATATTGATTTAGGATAGTGACTGATTATTCTGCCAAGGGGGCCACCAGGCCCGTTAATGGGCCTCCAGCCAGTTTTTTCCCCAGCCTGCGTCGGCCGTAAGGGGCACGCTGAGCGGATAGGCGTTCTGCATCTCCTCGATGACGATGCGCTCTACCTGGCTGCGCTCCTCGGGCAGCACGCTGAAGTTGAGCTCGTCGTGTACCTGGAGTATCATCTTGGAGCGTATGCCCTCTGCCTTGAACCTCCTGAAGATGTTTATCATTGCCACCTTGATGATGTCGGCCTCAGAGCCCTGTATGGGCGCGTTGATGGCATTGCGCTCGGCAAAGCCGCGTACCGTGGCGTTGCGCGAGGTGATGTCTGGCAGATAGCGGCGGCGGTGGAAGATGGTCTCGGCATACCCCCGCTGCCGGCACAGTTCCTTGGCGCTCTCCATGTAAGCCCGTACCTTGGGGAAGGTGGCAAAGTAGTCGTCTATGAGCTGTCGGGCCTCGCGGTTATCGATGTTCATGCGCTGGGCCAGGCCGTAGGTGCTGATGCCGTAGATGATGCCAAAGTTGGCCTGCTTGGCCTTCTTGCGCTGGTCGGGGGTCACCTCGCTCACGGGTATATGCCATATCTTGGCCGCGGTGGCCGCGTGTATGTCGGTGCCTGTCCTGAAGGCTTCGAGCATGTGCTCGTCCTGCGACAGGTGGGCCATGATGCGTAGCTCTATCTGCGAATAGTCTGCTGAAAAAAACAGACAGCCCGGCTCTGGTATGAAGCACTTGCGTATCTCCTTGCCATCGTCGTCGCGGATGGGTATGTTCTGTAGGTTGGGGTCCGAAGAGCTGAGCCGCCCGGTGGCAGTAACGGCCTGGTTGAAGCTGGTGTGTATGTGGCCGGTACGGGGGTTGATAAGGCGGGGTAGGGCATCGACGTAGGTGCCGAGGAGTTTTTTCAATCCTCTGTGCGTCAGTATGTCGTCGACTATCGGAGCCTTGTTGCGCAGCTGTGTGAGCACCTCCTCGGAGGTTACGTACTGGCCCGTCTTGGTCTTCTTGGGCTTGTCTACTATCTGCATCTTGCCAAAGAGTATCTCGCCCACCTGCTTGGGGCTCGCTATGTTGAAACTCTCGCCTGCCTCGCTGTAAATCTTCTGCTCTATCTCGGCCAGGCGTGTGTTGAAAATCTTTGACGTTTCATGGAGCGATGCCGTGTCTGTCATGACACCGTTGAGCTCCATCTCGGCCAGTACCGGAACCAGTGGCATCTCTATATCCCAGAACAGGCGCTCGGCCCCGGCCTCCTGCAGACGTGGCTCGAGTACATTCTTCAGTCGCAGGGTGATGTCGGCATCCTCGGCGGCGTACTCGCATATCGTGGAGGGGGCCACGTCGCGCATGGAGAGCTGTCCCCGCCCCTTGGGGCCTATGAGTTCTTCTATGTGGATGGTCTGGTAGCCCAGCAGGGTCTCGGCCATGTAGTCCATGTTGTGGTGTAGCTCGGGCTGGAGTACGTAGTGGGCCAGCATGGTGTCAAAGAGCTTGCCCCGGACGGTCACCCCATAGCGGGCCAGTACCTCCATGTCGTACTTGATGTTCTGCCCCACTTTCATAATGGTGGCGTCTTCGTAGATGGGCTTGAATATATTTACAGTTGTTAACGCTTTTTCACGATTGGCCGCCACGGGCACGTAGAAAGCCTTAAACTCGTCGGTCGCGAAGCTCAGTCCTACCAATTCGGCATCAATGGGCGAGGTGGAAGTGGTCTCTGTGTCTATACTGACATTTTTTTTTGTCCTAAAAAAGTCACACAGTTTGCGTGCTTCGTCCTCAGTATCAATCAGAACGTACTCGTGTGGCGTGGTTTTAGCCGTCTCATATTTCGCGTTTTCGGCGGCTCCTGCCCCGTCGGCCGTAAATTCGCCAAATATATCAAGCTCTGAAGAGGCCGTTTTCGGGGCACTTGGCGCCTTCTTGAGTAACTTGTCCGCCATGGCCTTAAATTCCAGTTCGGTGAGTATGGGTTCGAGCATGGTGGCATCGGGTTCGGTCACCTTCATCTTTTCCAGGTCTAAGGTTACCGGCACATCGGTACGGATGGTAGCCAGGAAGTAGCTCATGCGTATGTCGTCGGTGGCAGCCTCTACCTTCTCGCGCAGCTTGCCCTTGATCTGGTCCGTGTGGGCCAGCATGTTGTCCACACTGCCAAACTGCTGTATCAGTTTGGCAGCTGTCTTCTCGCCCACGCCCGGGCAGCCTGGGAAGTTGTCGGCCGAGTCGCCCATGAGAGCCAGGAGGTCCACCACCTGGGCCGCCGAGGTCAGACCGTACTTCGCGGTAACCTCAGCCTCGCCCAGTGTGTCGTAGCCTCCGCCATGCCGTGGGCGGAAGATAAACACGTTGGGTCGCACCAGCTGTCCGTAGTCCTTGTCGGGGGTGAGCATGTAGGTCTCGATGCCCTCGTGCGAGGCCAGGGTGGCCATGGTGCCTATGACGTCGTCGGCCTCGAACCCATCGACCTGCAGGATGGGTATGTGGTAGGCTTCCAGGATGCGCTTGATGATGGGCACACTGGCCTTGATGTCCTCGGGCGTCTCCTCGCGCTGTGCCTTATAGGCAGGGAAAGCCTCATTGCGAAATGTTTTGCCATGGTCGAAAGCCACGGCTATATAGTCTGGACGCTGCTTGGTAAGCACCTCGTTCAGGGTGTTCATAAACCCCATGATGGCCGACGTGTTGAGACCCTTGGAGTTGATGCGGGGATTTTTTATAAATGCGTAGTACGAGCGGTAGATGAGCGCGTAGGCATCTAAGAGAAACAATTTGTTCATAGTGGATATCTTTTATCCTGTAAAATTACGAAAAAAAAGGCATAAGTATAAGAAATAATCCGTAATTTTGTATCAAATTAATACCCGTCATGGATTACCTATCACTCATAAGAACACCCATATCAGCCGAATTAGACGATTTCATCGTGCTCTTTAACGCCGCGCTCGACCACGAGGATGGCATGCTGGCCCAGGCCCTGAACCACATACGCAAGCGGGCCGGCAAGCGTATGAGGCCCATGCTGATACTGCTGATAGCCAAAAACTTCGGGCGAGTGACAGAGGTGACGCAGAACGCAGCCATAGGTCTGGAACTGCTGCATACCGCCTCGCTGGTACACGACGACGTGGTCGACGAGAGTGGCGAGCGCCGCGGTCAGGCTTCGGTCAATGCGCTCTATGATAACAAGGTGAGCGTGCTGGTGGGCGACTACATCCTGTCTACCGCCCTGCTCCACGTGTCGTACACGCACTCAGAGAAGATAGTACGCTACCTGGCGCAGCTGGGCCGGACCCTCTCGGACGGCGAGATACTGCAGCTGTCCAACATCAGTAACCGCGAGCTGTCTGAGGAGGTGTACTACAACATTATCAAGGGCAAGACGGCCGCCCTCTTCGAGGCCTGTGCGGCCATAGGGGCCCAGGCGTCGGGTGCCAGTGACGAGGAGGTGGCTGCGGCAGCCCGTTTCGGTCAGAACTTAGGCATTATCTTCCAGATACGCGACGATATATTTGACTACTACGACTCGGAGGTCATAGGCAAGCCTACCGGCAACGACATGGCTGAGGGCAAGCTTACTCTGCCAGCCATTTACGCGGTCAATAACGGTGCCCCGGAGGCCATTAAGGCCCTGGCTTACAAGGTTAAGGACCGCACCATAAGCCACGATGAGATAGGCCGGCTGGTGGCTTATACCAAGGAGCACGGAGGCATAGAGTATGCCGAGCGCCGTATGTGGGAGTTTCACGACGAGGCCCGCTCGTTTATAGCTCGGTACGTACACGACGACAGCATACGCAGCGCGCTCCAGGCTTACCTGGACTACGTGATTAAGCGCAAGCTATGAGGCACCCTATGGGGGTGACAGGCATAGCCAAGAAGGCCCGGAACAGCAGAGTTCCGGGCCTTCTTGGCTATTATGAGGTTTCCCGTAGGTGGGGTAGCGGGGGTTAGAAGTACTTGACATCGGTGCCGGTGATGGCGCTGATGAGCAGGTTGGTAAGGCGGCTGGTTCCCAGGCGGAACCACTTGTTGGTGAGCCACTTCTCGCCCAGCACCTCCTTGACGATGGTATAGTAGGTCACGGCATCCATGACCGTGTTGATGCCACCGGCAGGCTTCAGACCTATCTGGATGCCCGTCTGGTCGTAATACTCCTTGATGGCCTGGCACATGACGTACACGGCCTCGGGGGTGGCACTTACCTTCTCCTTGCCGGTCGATGTCTTGATGTAGTCGGCCCCGGCATACATGGCTATGATGGCGGCGCGCTTGATGTCGGCGGCTCCGCGCAGGTCGCCCGTCTCGAGGATGACCTTGAGGGGCACCTCGCCGCAAGTCTCCTTGATTTCACCGATTTCATCGGACACTCCCTCGTAGTCGCCCGACAGGAACTTGCCCACCGGCTGTACGATGTCTATCTCTGTGGCCCCGTCGCCTATGGCCAGGGCTGTCTCGGCTATCTTGACCTCTAAGAAGGTCTGCGACGAGGGGAACGAGCCACATACATTGGTTACCTCTACGCCGTCGACCTCAAGGCTCTGGCTCACCAGTTTGGCAAAGCAGGGATAGGTGCAGATGGTGGCTACATGGGGCAGGTCGGCGTGGTCGGTGGCAAAGGTATTGACCTTTTCTACCAGGGCCAGTATCTCTTCCTCAGTATCGGTAGTGTGGAGCGAGGTAAGCTCTACGCTGCCCAGCAGAAACTTCCATACCTCGGGGGTGTTGTTCTCGGCGGCCTTGGCCACGATGGCCTGTACCTGGTCGGCCACCTCGGCATCGGTAATGTCCAGGCGGTATTTGCTCAGCGCCTGCTGATACTTGTCGGGCTGCCCGGTGGGCTGTCCCTCTACCTTCAGATGTAGTTTAGTAGTGTCTATCATATCTATATGGTGTTAATGTTTATCTTGCTGAGGGTCATGTAGTTTGGGGTTGTCTATGTGGCGTGTGGCGTCGCGGCGGGTCTTCTTCTCGAAGCTCTTGCGCAACTCGTCGGTGAGGTCTACGCCCGTCTGGTTGGCCAGGCAGAGCAGTACCCAGAGCACATCGGCCATCTCCTCGCCTAAGTTGGGGCGCTCGCCGGGCTTGAAACTCTGGTCGCCATAGCTGCGGGCCATGACGCGGGCCAGTTCGCCCACCTCCTCGGTAAGGCAGGCCATGTTGGTGAGTTCCGAGAAGTAGCGTACACCGTAGCGGTGTATCCACTCGTCGACCATCTGCTGGGCTTGCTTGATAGTCATAGGCTTTGGGTCAGATAATGGCCTATGAGCAGCCCCGCCAGCACCACGGCCATGAGCCCGTATATGACGGCCTGGCGGCGGCTGCGACGGCGGCGGAAAGCAGTGATGATGAAGTAGGCCGTGCAGAGCAGGCCGCCCACATAGGTGCTCTGCTGGCCGTGGTAGATGATGCCGCCCACGACGAGCAGCAGCAGGCCCGCTATCTGTAGGAGCCATACGGCGGTCTCTATCACTTCGTGTCTTATCTCGTTCTTGTCCATAGTCATTGGTTTATATTAAGGACTGTGGGGCCTTATAGGGTACATCCTAAGACGGCCATCCACACCGTGCCCACGGCCCATAGCAGGGTGATGACGGCGTAGTAAGCCACACCGCGGACGCGCTGGCCTGTGGTGGCGTAGGGTAGTCGCCAGCGCGACAGTAGTACCACGGCCGTGCTGATGCCTACCAGCAGACAGCCCACGGAGGCCATCCAGTAGCCTGCGGGCTGATGCTTGAACTTAGAGGCCGCTATGATGAGGGCCAGTCCGCTGAGCCTCAGTGTGTAGAGTATGCGGTTGACAGTCTTTTCCTGCATATTGATAGGAATTATAATAGTTCAGTGTACGGGTGGGGCTACTCCTTGTTCTTGGTGTCCATACAGATGGTTACCGGCCCGTCGTTGAGCAGCGACACCTGCATGTCGGCCCCAAACTCGCCCGTGCCCACAGGGTGCCCCAGCGCCTCGCTCAGACGGGTGCAGAAGTACTCGTAGAGGGGGATGGAGATGTCGTGAGGGGCGGCGCGAAACCACGAGGGGCGGTTGCCCTTCTTGTAGCTGGCCATGAGGGTAAACTGCGACACTACCAGGATGTCGCCACCGGCCTGTACGATGTCGCGGTTCATAATGCCCTGGTCATCGCTGAATATGCGCAGTCCTATCACCTTGTGTACCAGCCAGTCGGCATCGGCGGTGGTGTCGGCGGCCTCTATGCCCACCAAGATGAGCATGCCCGGGCCTATGGCCGACCGGACCTGCTGGCCTATGGTTACCGATGCGTGGGCTACGCGCTGTATGACAATTCGCATAATGGTCTGTGTACTAAGTGGGCCGGCTGCGGTGCCGGACACGCTTACAAAGATAGCAAATTAATTAGTTACAGCGTGGGGTTTGGCCATATTTTTTTGTCTTCGCGGCCGTTTCTCGGGTTGGGGAGCGTGTAGCCATGCCCTGCATGGGCGCTCTCGGGGGGGGCTGTACGTGCGTCCTGGGGCTACGGTGGCGGGTTGGCCTGCTACGGGGCTGTGGGGTGTGTTAGAGGGGCTGTAGGCGCCGCGGAGGATGGGGTGATGGCCACCGTTCTCCCTGTCATAGGGCGAGGGGGCGTGAGCTGTCTGCCGGATAGGTAAAAAAGACGGACAGAAGGCTCTGTATAATTATACATCGGCACGCCGAGTTCTGTATATTTATGCAGAAAACGGGCCGCCATGGCGAAATAAGGTAGGAGCAAACTGGGGACGATAATGGGTCAAAAAGTGGTGTTTTGGTCAAAAATCGTGGTTGCAGGGAAGCGGATGGAGGTCGTTTTGGGCCCCGAAAAGGTCAAAATATGGTCTGAAAACAGCTATTTTGGCAAAACCGGCAGATGGTTTTCGGGGCCCCGAAAAGTACCTTTAGGGAGCTAATGACGGCTCCCAGCTCGCTAATGATGGTCATTAGCCCGCTGGCGACGCTTCCGGCCCTCGCCGTAGTTTTCATTTTGGCGGCCGTCGGGGTCATGGTGGCGCTCTGTGTAAGTTATGGCAGACCCACAACCCCCGTTTCTGCATAAATATACATAATGGGGGCAGGGGAGAAAATTAGGAAAAATGAGGACAATATGTGGGGAAACGGAAATGAGGACGGCCGTTAGAGCCCGTGCTGCCCATAGATGCCCGCATGTCTGCCAGGGGCGTCTACGGGCAGGTGCTACAGAGTGGGCTGGGCGCTGGCCCCGTCGGCCTTGTCCCCGGGGTGGAAATGCTGATAGACCACCCGCGCCTTGGCCGCGCCTATGGCTGTTGCAAGTGTCTGTATGTCAGCTGCTTTGATAGCCTTTACCGTCTTCAGCTGGGCCAACAGCGCCTCCTTGGACTTAGGCCCTATGCCGCGTATGTCGTCGAGCTCGCTGTGCAGGGCATGCTTGGACCGCTTGTCGCGGTGGAAGGTGATGGCGTAGCGGTGAACCTCGTCCTGGATGCGTGTGAGGGCGTGGAAGAGCTCGCCTTTGACGTCGAGGCCTATAGTGCGGATGGGGTCGCCATAGAGCAGCTCGTTGGTGCGGTGGCGGTCGTCCTTGGCCAGGCCGGCCACGGGTATGCTCAGGCCCAGCTCGCCATGTACCACGGCGCTTACCACGTCCATCTGGCCCTTGCCGCCATCGGTAATGATAAGGTCGGGCAGGGTGGCCCCCTCCTCGGTCATGCGCGAGTAACGCCGCCGTACCACCTCCTGCATCGAGGCGTAGTCGTCAGGGCCCTCCACGGTTCTGATGGTGTACTTGCGGTAGTCTTTCTTGCTGGGCTTCATGCCCTTGAACACCACGCAGCCCGCCACGGCGTCGGTACCCGAGATGTTGGAGTTGTCAAAACACTCTATCTGATAGGGCAGGCGCTCCAGGTGCAACTTCTGCTGCAGCTCTTTCATCAGCCGTGTCTGTTTCTGCTCCGGATTGAGTTTCTCGGCCTGCTTCAGGCGGTCAAACTTGTACTGGCGACTGTTCATCTCAGACAGTTCGAGCAGGTGGCGCTTGTCGCCACGCTGCGGGACGGTAAAGGTGGTGTCGCGGAGCGTCCACTCGAGCTCGAAGGGCACTATGATCTCGCGGGCGGAACTGCCGAAACGCTCCCTGATCTCGGGAATGGCCGCGAGGAGCAGGTCGGCATCGGTCTCGTCGAGCTTGCGGTGGTACTCGAAGGTAAAACTCTGGTTGACGGTGCCGTTCTTGACGTGTATATAGTTAATGTAGGCGTTGTGGTTGGCCTCGTCGTCGGTGATGCTGAACACGTCTACATCGGTAATGGTATGGCTTACCACCTCGCTGCGGCTCACAAAGTTCTGCAGGAGCAGGTAGCGCTGCTTGATGACCTCGGCCCGCTCGAACTGCAGCTGCTCGGCCAGCGCCTGCATCTGCTTGTACAGCAGCTCGCTGAGCTCGCGGGTGTTGCCCTTGAGTATCTCGCGGGCCTGGCGTATGTTCTCCATGTAGTCGTCGTAGCTCTGGCGGCCTATGCAGGGGCCGTAGCAGTTGTGTATGTGGTACTCCAGGCACGCCTTGTACTTGCCACAGGCTATACCCTCGCGCGTAATGGGCTGGTGACACTTGCGGGGCTTGTACACCTTGCCTATAAGCTCCAGGATGTTGTACATACTGCTGATGTGGCTGTAGGGGCCGTAGTAGGTGCCCCCACGGCGGTTAATGGTGCGTGTCTTGAAGATGCGGGGCAGGTAGTCCTTGGTGATGCAGATGCTGGGGTAGGTCTTGCCGTCCTTGAGCAGTACGTTGTAACGGGGGTTGTACTTCTTGATAAGACTGTTTTCTAACAGCAGGGCGTCTTCCTCGGTGTTGACGACGGTATAGCTGATGTCGCAGATTTTAGATACGAGCACCTTGGTCTTGAACCGGTCTACCTCGGTATGGAAGTACGACGACACACGGCTCTTTAGCCGCTTGGCCTTGCCCACGTAGATGATGGTGTGGTCCTTGTCATAGAACTGGTAGCTCCCGGGTTTCTCCGGCATATTCAGCACTATGTTCTTGAGCCTTGCTATTCGCTCCTGGTTGTCTTTGGTCATGGTCTAAATGGTTGTGAACGAGTTAGTTGTATGCTTAAAGTTTCACGTGAAACTTTAAGTGTTTCCCGCAGTAACAGCGATAGGGGCTGGGGCGTCTACGCGCATCCCAGCCCCTATCCATAAAGTGTACGCAGCGGTCTGCGTGTTTATATCTGTATGAGCGAGGTTATCTCTATGTCGTCGTCAAAGGCGGCGCGACCGTTAAGACCCTCGTTGACGAGCTCGATGATAAAGTTGCAGTACACGCGCTTGGGGTGGAACTTCTTTACCAGGTCGCACGCAGCCTTCATGGTGCCGCCCGTGGCCAACAGGTCGTCGTGCAGCAGTACCACGTCGTTTTCGTTGATGGCATCCTTGTGTATCTCGATGGTATCGATGCCGTATTCTTTGGCATAACTTTCCTGAACGGTCTCACAGGGCAGTTTGCCAGGCTTCCGGCAGAGTACGATGCCGGCATTGAGACGCAGGGCCACGGCCGATGACATCACAAAGCCACGGCTTTCGATGCCCACTATCTTGGTTATACCTTTGTCCTTGTACAGCTCGCACATCTCGTCGGTTATGATGCGCAGGCACTCGGCACTCTTGAATAGGGTGGTGACATCCCGGAAATTGACGCCTTTAATCGGCCAGTCGGGGATGCATCGCAGATTTTTAATTAGTACTTCGTTGTTCATAATTATAATTGATTTTATCGTTGTTATCGTTCGGTTTCACGTGAAACTATCTCCCCATAAGTACCAGTAACACATTGATGTCGCTGGGCGACACGCCTGGAATACGGCTGGCCTGTGCCAGTGTCTCGGGGTTGATCTTGGTGAGCTTCTGGCGGCCCTCGGTCGAAATCTCGTGCAGCTGGCTGTAGTCAAAGCGTCCCTTTATCCTTATGTCTTCCAGCCGGTGCATCTTGTCGGCTATCAGCCGCTCGCGCTCTATGTAGCCCTTGTACTTAATCTTGATTTCGGCCGCCTCGGTTATCTCCTCCTGCCGGTTGGGCAGGCCCTCTATCAGGGCGCGCAGCTGTGGCAGCGCCTCGGCCAGTTGGCCTATGCCTATCTGCGGGCGTTCTATCAGGTCGCTCACCTTACAGCCAAAGCGTAGGGGAGTGGTGCCCAGGTGTTCCAGGTAGCCGTTGATGTCGCGCGGATGGACGGGTGTGTTGTCGCAGTAGTCCAGCAGTAGCCCGATGCCCTCTCTCTTCTGCAGCCACCAGTCGTAGCGCTCGCGCGAGGCCACGCCCAGCTGGTAGGCACGCTCGGTGAGCCGCGCGTCGGCATCGTCCTGCCGCAGCAGGATGCGGTACTCGGCCCGCGAGGTAAACATGCGGTAAGGCTCGTCGACCCCCTTGGTGGTAAGGTCGTCTATGAGCACGCCGATGTAGCTCTCGTCGCGCTTCATCACCCACGGCTCGCCTCCGCTGCACTTCAGCGCAGCGTTGATGCCGGCCACCAGCCCCTGGGCGGCGGCCTCCTCGTAGCCCGTGGTGCCGTTGACCTGTCCGGCCAGGAACAGGCCGTCTATCACCTTGGACTCTAACGAGTGCGAAAGTTGGGTGGGGTCAAAGTAGTCGTACTCTATGGCGTAGCCCGGACGGTAGAAACGCGCGTCGCGCAGTGCCGGGATGCGGTGTATGGCCTCTATCTGTATGTCAATGGGCATACTGGACGAGAAGCCGTTAAGATACATTTCGTTGGTGTTGTCGCCCTCGGGCTCAAGGAAGAGGGGGTGCTGGTCTTTGCCCGGAAAGGTGACGAGCTTGGTCTCGATAGAAGGGCAGTAGCGTGGGCCGGTGCTCTGTATCTGCCCGTTGAAGAGCGGCGAGTCGGCCAGGCCGCTGCGCAGTACGTCGTGGGCCTCGCGGTTGGTGTAACAGGTCCAGCAGGGCAGCTGGCGCAGCTGGCGGTGGGTACCCATGTAGCTAAACTGGTGGAAAGTCTGCTCGCCGGGCTGCTCTTCCATATCCTCGAAGTGTACGCTGCGCCGGTCTATGCGTACCGGGGTGCCCGTCTTCATGCGGCCCACGCGCACGCCGTGCTTGGCTATGCTCTCGCTCAGGTGGGGCACGGCCGGCTCGGCACACCGTCCGCCGGGATACTGGTGCCGGCCTATGTGCATCAGTCCGTTCAGGAACGTGCCCGCCGTGATGACCACGGCCCTGGCCCTGAAGGTTACGCCCCACACGGTCTGTACACCCGTGGCCACGCCCTGCTCTACGATGAGCGTGTCGGCCTGGTCCTGCCAGATGTCCAGTCTGTCGGTGGCGTCGAGCACCTCGCGCCACTTCCATATATACTTGCTTCTGTCGCACTGTGCGCGGGGCGACCATACGGCCGGCCCCTTGCCCTGGTTGAGCATGCGAAACTGGATGGCGGTGGCGTCGGTTACCAGGCCCATGTGGCCGCCTATGGCGTCGACCTCCCTGACTATCTGGCCCTTGGCTATGCCGCCTATGGCCGGGTTGCAACTCATCTGTCCAATCTTGTTCATGTCCATAGTAATCAGGCAGGTACGGGCACCCATCCGGGCGGCCGCCGCAGCGGCTTCGCAGCCAGCGTGGCCCCCTCCGACTACTATCACATCGTAGGTAAATTCCATATAGGTTACTGTATTTTCGGCAAAAGTAAGAAATTAAATCCAATTTTTTGACGGTTTTGCTTTGAATTATCACTAAAATATAGTATTTTTGCATGCTGTGTGGCCTTGCCAATACCTTATATATATTAGAAGCGTACTGATAGGCGGGTAGTGACATGGCCACCGATGGTAGACGAAGACATTAACAATTCAAACAATTCAAATAATTAAATTACAATCATTTATGTGGTTAATCAATTCATCTATTGGTAGAAAGGTGGTGATGTCGGTTACTGGCATTGCGCTTATTCTCTTCCTGACGTTCCACTGCTGTATGAACGTTGCCGCCCTCTTCTCGGAAGAGGCTTACAACACTATCTGTAAGTTGCTCGGTGCCCACTGGTATGCCGTTGCGGCTACGCTGGGCCTGGCTGCCCTGGCCGTAATCCACATCGTTTATGCCTTCATCCTCACCGCGCAGAACCGCCGTGCGCGTGGCGCATCGCGCTATGAGGTTACCGCCAAGCCCGAGAAGGTAGAGTGGGCCTCGCAGAACATGCTGGTGCTGGGCATCATCGTCCTGCTGGGTCTGCTGCTCCACTTGTTCAACTTCTGGTACAACATGATGTTTGCCGAGCTTACCGGCATGTCGGTAGGACACCTGCCCTCAGACGGTTTCGCCTTCATCCGCGACACCTTCAGCAATCCCCTGTATGTGGTGCTGTACATCATCTGGCTGGTAGCCATCTGGTTCCACCTTACCCACGGTTTCTGGAGCGCCATGCAGACCCTCGGCATCAGCGGCAAGGTGTGGTTCTGCCGCTGGAAGTGTATCGGCGTGGTCTATACCACCATCCTGATGGCGCTCTTCGTTGTAGTGGTATTGGCATTTGCTTTCCACCTGGCTCCCAGTCTGTGCTGCGCTGCCTAAGTTATTATTAATGTATCAACCCGAATAAGTAATAGTAAAGTTATGACTAAGACTTTAAATTCCAGAATACCTGAGGGTCCCGTAGCTGAGAAGTGGACCAACTACAAGGCTCATCAGCGCTTGGTAAACCCCAAGAACAAACTCAAACTTGACATCATCGTCGTAGGTACCGGCCTGGCTGGCGCCAGCGCTGCTGCCTCGCTCGGCGAGATGGGTTTCAACGTGCTCAACTTCTGCATCCAGGACTCTCCGCGCCGTGCCCACTCTATCGCCGCACAGGGTGGTATCAATGCTGCTAAGAACTACCAGAACGACGGCGACTCTGTGTACCGTCTTTTCTATGACACCGTGAAGGGTGGCGACTACCGTGCCCGCGAGGCCAACGTGTACCGTCTGGCCGAAGTGTCTAACAATATCATTGACCAGTGCGTGGCCCAGGGTGTTCCTTTCGCCCGCGAGTACGGCGGCATGCTGGCCAACCGCTCTTTCGGTGGCGCTCAGGTGTCGCGTACCTTCTACGCTAAGGGTCAGACCGGCCAGCAGCTGCTGCTGGGTGCCTACTCTTCGCTGAGCCGTCAGGTACACGAGGGCCGTGTCAAGCTCTACACCCGTTACGAGATGGAGGACCTGGTTATCGTTGACGGTCACGCCCGCGGTATCATTGCCAAGAACCTCGTTACTGGCGAGCTCGAGCGCTTCTCTGCCAACGCCGTGGTTATAGCCACCGGCGGTTATGGCAACACTTACTTCCTCTCTACTAACGCCATGGGCTGCAACTGTACAGCCGCTGTGCAGTGCTATCGCAAGGGTGCCTACTTCGCTAACCCCTGCTACGTACAGATTCACCCCACCTGTATCCCCGTTCACGGTGACAAGCAGAGCAAACTTACCCTGATGTCTGAGTCGCTGCGTA
>CAKPRX010000043.1 GCA_934183135.1 uncultured Prevotella sp. | reverse complement strand
ATATAGCGCCCAACTTCATCGTGGCTCCCGAGGCCATCACCTTCATATATAATATAGGTGAGGTGGCCCCCGTGGAGATAGGCGATATACGTGTAACACTCCATCAGAAGAATATCAGGAAATATGCAAATCATAGAGAAATACTTTAAGGAGCTGAGCGAGAAGCAGCGCGAACAGCTTGCCAAGCTCGACGAGCTTTACCGGGACTGGAACAGCAAGATCAATGTCATCTCGCGCAAGGATATAGACAACCTGTATGAGCACCATGTGCTCCACTCGATGGCCATCGGCAAGCTCATACACTTCAAGGAGGGCACCCGGATACTGGACTTCGGCACCGGCGGCGGCTTTCCCGGCATCCCACTGGCCATACTGTTCCCCCAGTGCTCGTTCAAGTTGATAGACGGCACCGGGAAGAAGGTCAAGGTGGCTACAGAGGTGGCCCGGGCTATCGGGCTGACCAACGTGGTGGCCGAGCATCTCAGGGGCGAGGACGAGAAAGACAAGTTTGACTTCGTAGTGAGCCGTGCCGTGATGCCCCTGCCCGACCTGGTCAAGATAGTCACCAAGAATATCTCCAAGAAGCAGAACAATGCACTGCCCAATGGCATCATCTGCCTAAAGGGTGGCAACCTGGATGCCGAACTGAGACCTTACCGCCACCTGGCTGAGGTAACCCCGGTGTCTAACTGGTTCAAGGAAGACTGGTTTAAGGAGAAAAACATAATATATCTGCCATGTTAAAAATCCAGCGATTTACCTGCAACATGCTGCAGGAGAACTGCTACGTCATCAGCGATGAGAGCAAGGAATGTGTGGTATGCGACTGCGGCGCTTACTATCGCCGCGAGCGCGATGCCATAGTGAACTACATCCGTGCCAATGGGCTTACGCCCGTTCATCTTATCGCCACGCACGGCCATATCGACCACAATTTTGGCAACAATACCATCTACAAAGAGTTTGGGCTGCAGCCCGAGGTTCACCAGGCCGACCAGCCGCTCATGGATATGCTCGGCCGCCAGGCTGAGGCCATCGCGGGTGTCGAACTGGACTACGAGATGCCGGCAGTGGGCCGCTACTTCGACGGCCAGTACACCGTCAACTTTGGCAACCATCAGTTTGCCGTCATCGAGACCCCGGGCCACTCCCCTGGCAGCGTCTTCTTCTACTGCGAGGCCGAGGGCGTAGCTTTCTCTGGCGACACGCTCTTCCGCCACGCCATCGGGCGCACCGACTTTATCGGCGGCTCCATGTTTCAGATTATCCAGAGTCTGCGCATGGTCTGCCAGTTGCCCGACAGCACGGTCATCTACCCTGGCCATGGCGAACAGACCACCATTGGTAGCGAGCTGGCCAGCAATCCTTATCTGGACCGATGACCAGGGCCGAACGTGTCATACTGGGGATAGACCCGGGAACCAACGTGATGGGCTATGGGGTGCTCCGGGCCATTGGCAACAAGGCACAGCTGGTTGCCATGGGTGTCATAGACCTGCGCAAGATGCACGATCCCTACTTGCGACTTGGAAAGATATTCGAGCGGGTCACGGGAGTCATCGATGAGTTTCTGCCGGATGAGCTGGCCATCGAGGCGCCTTTCTTTGGCAAGAACGTGCAGTCTATGCTCAAATTGGGAAGGGCCCAGGGCGTGGCCATTGCCGCTGCCATACGCCACGATGTACCCATCCACGAGTATGCGCCGCTCAAGATAAAGATGGCCATAACCGGCCAGGGACAGGCCAGCAAGGAACAGGTGGCCGCGATGCTGAAACGGCTGCTGCGGATAGACGATGGCGACATGCCCAAGTTCATGGACGCCACCGATGCCCTTGCGGCTGCTTACTGCCACTTCCTCCAGCAAAATGCCCCACAGAGCGAGCATAAGTATGGTAGCTGGAAGGAGTTTGTAACACGAAACCAGCAACGGGTTAATCAGCCTACAAAATAGCAATCATTAAAAACAAGGAATATATGAAAAGGATTTTAATCACAATGCTGCTGGCGGGCACGCTGTCGATGAGTGCCTCAGCACAGGAAATCTACAAGGAAGTGAAGCGCATCATGCAAAATCAGGAGGCCATCAAGACCAATACGGCCAAGCCTCTTGAGGAGCGCAAGATAGCCACCTTCAAATGGGACGCGATATACTATATGCTCGTAAAGGCAGGCGACAGCCAGCACTTTACAAGCTATGACCTGGGTACGCAGACCAGCGCGATGATAGACTTCGTGAACCTGTACATCAAGCGGCTCTCGCAAGAGAAGAAAAAGGCCCAGAAAGACCTTATTATGACCCGCTACAAGAATCTGACCATCCAGAACGCTCTCTTTAACGACATGGACAAGGATATTATCTATGCCTATGTCGATAATGAGAGCTTCCTCACTCAGTTCTCGCTCGACACCAACTGGGTAAAGTGCCTGGAGGATGTCAGGAACAACAACTGGTAACCCTATTCGCCCTGCTGGTAGTAATACCAGTAGGTGTTACCGTAACTATCACGCAACTTGGCCTGGCGGACGATGCGATTGCTCTCCGACTGGTAAAGTTGCTGATAGTCCTCATAGTCAGTATCCATCACGCTGTTATGATACTCGATACAGGGAGCTGAGTGCTGATGGGTATAAAGTGTAAGAGCCTCGCGGTAATGGCGGGGCAGACTGTCGTTAACCGTATAATACCGGCCCAGGGTACGGGCAAAAGCATCCAGATTACGATCCAGAAGATAAGCAGTGAGCAGATAGTCTCTGCCCATGGCCGTGGCGTAGCCATGGTGTACAATAAACTTCAGATAGGCCAATGGCGAAGCCTGTTGTTTGAGCCTTACGCCTAAGTCGCGATAGATCTTATCGACGGGAAAGACCACTAACCTGACCGTACTGCTATCGGGCAGCAGGGCCCGCGAGCCTCCTGTTACGGGATAGGTAAACAGGCGGTCGGCCAAGACGCCCTGACGGGCCAGGGCATACGCTCGCAGCATGGTAAGTGACGAGTCGGCCACACCCGACTTGATGCCTACCTGAGCCGCAGCCGCATAGTCGCCTTTCAGCAGGTACTGCTCCGCCCGCATACGATAATGGAAGACATCGTTAGTCTGTGAGTAGACTGCTGTGAGCCAGAACATGACACACAGAGTACCCATATTCACCCACAGCAACCGCAAGTACTTGCTGTACACCATACGATGCGACTCGTCGATGTGGTTCTGCCATACGATGTAGACAACCCCGGCATACAGCAACAGCAGCACGGGCACAGCCAAGGCCCACCACCCAAAAGAAAAGTGAGTATCTATATGGGTACTGATGTCTGTGAGAACCGTAAGCAGCAACAGCGACGGAAAATAGGTAAGCGCATACAGGCCACCGCGTAACCGTGTTACCATGGCCACGCCTATCTGTAAGACATACAGTACCAGGGTGATAAGCACTGCCCCAACGGCCGCATTGTAAGTGGTTTTGCCATGCGAGAGCACATGCTGGGCCGCCGCCAGGATGTCGGCCTGGAAGAAATAGAGGAAACAGAAACTAAATATAACAAAGAGAATGGCACACGCCACACGCTGCAGCGTCATGCCATTCCTATATACTTTACTCATCATATCTTTATTTACGTTTAAGAACCACGGCAGAACGCGCGGGGATGTAGAGCTTCAGCCAGCCCTTGTGGTCGCGTGCAGCCAGCGGGTCAGAGAGCGTGAGGTGTTCGACACTGTCGTCAGCCAGGCCGTTGCCGCCAAACTCGCGGGCATCGGTATTGAGCACCACATGATAGGCACCCTCGGGAACGAGGAAACCGTAATCGGTATAGGAACGTGTAGGCGAGAAGTTGAACACAAAAATCAGCTCGCCACGTGTATAGGCCAATATCTGGTCGCTGTCGTGGTGCCATATCTCGCAGACCGGAGTCTTGTTGTACGCTTTCACACCGGAGAGCACCCGCAGCATGGCCTGGTCGAAGTCGCCTAAATAGTGGTAGTCCAGCTCAGGATTGTCAACGAGGTTCCACTGACGGCGGGCATACTTGTAGCTCCAGCCGTTGCCCTCGCGCGGAAAGTCTATCCACTCGGGATGTCCGAACTCATTGCCCATAAAGTTGAGGTAACCGCCATTGATGGTCGAGGCAGTAACCAGGCGTATCATCTTGTGCAGGGCAATGCCGCGCTCGACGCGCATATTCTCATCGCCGTGCTTGAAGTGCCAGTACATGTCAGCATCAATGAGTCTGAAGATGATAGTCTTGTCGCCAACCAAAGCCTGGTCGTGCGACTCGCAGTAGGAGACGGTCTTCTCGTCAGCGCGGCGGTTGGTGAGCTCCCAGAAAATAGAGCTGGGCTTCCAATCCTCGTCCTGGCGTTCCTTGATAGTCTTAATCCAGTAGTCAGGGATGTTCATGGCCATGCGATAGTCGAACCCGTAGCCGCCATCGCCAAACTTGGCAGCCAGTCCGGGCATGCCGCTGACCTCCTCGGCTATAGTTATGGCGTGTCGGTTAACCTCGTGGATAAGCTGATTAGCCAGTATGAGATAGCAGATGGCATTGTCGTCCTGATGGCCATTGAAATAATCGGCATAGTTGGTAAACGACTCACCCAGTCCATGGCTATAGTAGAGCATGGAGGTGACGCCGTCGAAGCGGAAACCGTCGAAATGGAATTCGGTGAGCCAGTACTTGCAGTTAGAGAGGAGGAAGTGAACCACTTCGTCCTTGCCGTAGTCGAAGCAGAGCGAGTCCCAGGCAGGATGCTCGTGGCGGTCGCCTGGATAGAAGTACTGGTTGGGGTCGCCAGCCAGATTACCCAGTCCCTCGACCTCGTTCTTGACCGCATGAGAGTGTACGATGTCCATGATGACGGCTATGCCATGCTGATGGGCCTCGTCGATAAGCCGTTTGAGCTGCTCGGGAGTACCAAAACGCGACGAGGCGGCAAAGAACGAGCTGACATGATAGCCAAAGCTGCCGTAATAAGGGTGCTCCTGGATGGCCATAATCTGAATACAGTTGTAGCCATCGCGGATGACACGTGGCAGCACGTTGACACGAAACTCGTCGTACGTACCTACCTTCTCGGCATCCTGGGCCATACCGATATGGCACTCATAGATAAAGAGGGGATTGACACGGGGCCGGAAACTCTTCTTCTTCCACACATAGGGATGCTCGGGGTTCCACACCTGGGCCGAGAATATCTTGGTGCGCTCATCCTGGACTACCCGGCGACACCAGGCAGGGATGCGCTCGCCATCGCCGCCGTCCCAGTACACGTGCATCTTGTAGAGGTCGCCATGGCGGAGTGCCTTTTCAGGCAGGCGAAGTTCCCAGTTGCCCGTTCCCTCGATGCGCTTGCACTGATAGCGGGGCTGTTCCTGCCAACCGTTGAAGTCGCCAACCAGATAAATGGCGGTGGCATTAGGGGCCCACTCGCGGAACACCCAGCCGCGGCCGAGCTTGTGAAGTCCGTAATACTCATGGCCATTGGCAAAGTCGGCCAATGGGCGCCGCCCGTTGTCGGTGTACTGGTCCATCTTCCACTGGGCATGGTCGTGACGCCCGCGGATGGCCTGCTCATAAGGTTCCAGGTACGCGTCGTGCTTAACCAGCCCGATATGCTTTACGCGGGCGGCCCGAGGCTTGGCGACCGATGCCAGCCCAGCTGCCTTGGCAGCCACATGCTTAGTAGGTACCACCATAACTTATACTTTAATCTTGAATATTGCCTTCTTGAATACTACCCCATCGTCCGTAATCATGGGGGCGTGGCCATCCTGCGGGAAGAAGATGGCAAACATGCCCGGCTGACAGGTAACGTAGCCTGCCGGGGCGACAGAGGGCAGGAACCCGATGTCGCGGGTGGCGTCGAACCCCGTCTTGTCGGCCTGTGTGACATCAGCGTAGCCGTATGTCTCGGCCGCCGTGAGCGGTATCTGCAGGTCTATCATCTGTTCATGATATTCTATGGTAGCCTCGGCCCTGCTCTTACCCGGGCCTTCCTGTATGTTTACCCATACATCGTTATCCATAATGGGGTAATGGCCTACGGCCATCTCGGCCAGGTCGTGATGGGCAATGAAGCCGACCACGCTGGCCAGGCGCGTGCAGAGCGCCGTGTAGCTCTGTAAATTAGCTAAGTTGTCTATTATCATAATACCTATATTATATATAATGTGGATTATGTCATTCCTTAATCTTGCGACCGCTCTCGTAGCGGCCGCGGCCCACTATCTGCCCGTTGCGGTCTTTCTCTACATAGCGGCCGTCGCGCACCCCGTTGACATAGTTGCCCTCAAAGCGGTTGCCGTCCTTGTTTTCCTCGATGGCAGCCCCGTTACGCAGGCCGTTCTTGTAGATGCCCTTGAAGCGGTCGCCGTTGGCGAAGTGGATGATAACCTCGCCATCTATCTTGCCGTTGACAAAGTTGCCGTCGAACACATCGCCGGCCTTCTTGGTCAGCTTGCCCTTGCCATGCTGGCTGGCGGCCTGCCAGTAGCCGACATACGTATCGCCGTTGGCCCAGTAGAAGGTGCCGTAGCCACTCTTCTCGCCATCCTGAAAATGGCCCACGTACTTATCGCCATTGGCATACTTGAAGATGCCCTGGCCCGTACGTTCGCCCTGGACGTACTCGCCCTCGTAGTAGTCGCCGTTCTGGAACTTATAGATGCCGCGGCCGTTCTGTATATCCTCCTTCCATTCGCCCACGTACACATCGCCGTCGGCGTAGCGGAAGGTGCCACGGCCAGAGCGCTGGTTGTCCAGCCACATGCCGTCGTAGGTGGTACCGTTGCCCCAGTCAAAGAAGCCACGGCCCGATTTCTTGTCATTCTCCCAGTTGCCATTGTAGTAAGCCCCACTGGCAAAGGTGTACTTGCCCTTGCCGTGGCGCTTGTCCTTGAGCCAGCTGCCCTCGTACTTGTCACCGTTGTAGTAGTACATGATGCCTGTGCCCTGTTGCTCATCGCGGTACCACAGTCCCACATATTTGTTATTGGTCAGAAAATAGTAGGTGCCACGACCGTGCTGCTGGTTCTGGAACCACTGGCCCTCGTACTTCTCGCCATCCGAGAAAGAGTACACGCCATAGCCCTGGCGCTTGCCCTTGACGTACTCGCCCTCGTAGGTGTCGCCGTTCGCGTACACGGCATACCCCTTTCCATGGGGCTTGCCGCCCACCATCTCGCCCTTGTACTGTCCGCCATCCGCCGTTACGCACGAGCCGAGCGACACGCGCTGGGCAGCGACATACAGGGGAAACAGCAATATGATGAATAGTAATGTAGTCTTCTTCACTATAAGATTTATTTTATTGCCAAAATTAGCAAAAAACGCTGATACGGCAAAATATATTACTAAAAATCAGTATCTTTGCAGCGAATAAATATAAAACTATGACAAAGTATATAGCTATTATCCCTGCGCGCTACGCGTCGACCCGCTTCCCGGGTAAGCCGCTGGCCATCCTGGGCGGAAAGCCTGTCATACAGCGCGTGTACGAGCAGGTTACCAGCGTGCTGGACACGGCCTATGTGGCCACCGACGACGCGCGTATATACGAGGCCGTAACCGCCTTTGGCGGCAAGGCTGTGATGACACGCACAGACCATAAGAGCGGTACCGACCGTATCGAGGAGGCCATAGAGAAGATAGGCAGCGATGCCGATGTGGTGGTTAACATACAGGGCGACGAGCCCTTTATACACCCGAGCCAGATACAGACTCTCTGCCACTGCTTTGACGACTCCGGGACGCAGATAGCCACCCTGGGCAAACCGTTCGACAGCATGGCGGCGGTAGAGAATCCCAACTCGCCGAAAATCGCGGTGAGCAACAAGGGCTTCGCGCTCTATTTCTCGCGCAGCGTTATCCCCTTTGTGCGCGGTGCCGAACGTACTGAATGGCTGACACACTATCCCTATCTGAAGCACTTAGGCATCTATGCGTACCGGCGCGAGGTACTGAGGGAGATAACACGTCTGCCACAGTCGTCGTTAGAGATAGCCGAGAGCTTAGAGCAACTGCGGTGGCTGCAAAACGGATATACCATCAAGGTGGGCACCACAGACATAGAGACCGTGGGCATAGACACGCCCGACGACCTGAAACGTGCAGAAGACTTTCTGAAGCAGCAAGAACACTTTGAAAGGTAAAAAAGCACTTGGAAAGGTAAAAAAGTAAAAAGGTAAAAAGGTAAAAAGTGCTCCTCGCATACAGATGCTGATTGCCCGTCCGCTCATGCTGATGGCTAATTTGTCAATGCGTATCGTAAAGTTTTTTCTGAAAATGTATAAATATACATTTTCGGTGTTTTTGTGCCTGGCAAGGGCTTTTAGGAATTCCATAGTTTGCCTGCATGCTCGCCGAGGGTACAGCGATGACGAAAACGGCAATTTTCGGACCGCCCGAAAACGACCTTTAAAGTGCTCGCGATGGTCATTAGAATCGTAATGACCATCGCGAGCAAAAAAATGACCATCTTGGCAACTCTGAAAACCGTCTCCGTAAAAGCCGAAAATAGCGGTGAAAAACACGCCAATAGCCCCTATTTTGTAAAAGGTTGTTACTTTTGCAACCCTTGCGATGCCCCAAAACAGCCCCGATGGCCCCGAAAATCGTCCTGGTTTGCTGGATTTTTCCGGAAATCATGCCCCGAAAAACGGGCGTTACTACTGCATATTTATACATTTTCGCCTCAAGTTTTGCATAAATATACAGTCGAGTGTAAAGGTTTTTGAGTGTATGGGGAATGTCTTAAACAAATGCCCAGACAACCACATGGGGAAGCCTGGGCATTTCGGTATCTGCAATAATATTACTCAGTATTCTTATCGTTTCCTTTAGGAAAAACGGGGGGCTGCAGAACATCAGCGCATCACTCTCTTGGTGACAGGTACAGTCCTTTCTCCGGCCACCCTCACTTACAGCGACTCGCACTCCTTGATCCAGAGCTCGGCAGAGGCATCGCTGGGCATACGCCAGTCGCCACGGGGACTGAGGCTGACGCTGCCCACCTTGGGCCCATCGGGCAGGCACGAGCGCTTGAACTGCTGGGCAAAGAAGCGGCGGCAGAACACGGTAAGCCAGTGCTTAATGACCTCGTCGCTGTACTTACCCACAAAGGCATGCTGAGCCAGAAGGTATATCTTAGAGGGGCGGAAACCGTGGCGCAGGTAGTAATAGAGGAAGAAGTCGTGCAGCTCGTATGGGCCCACCAAGTCCTCGGTCTTCTGCTTTATCTGCCCGTTCTCGTCGGCCGGTATCAGCTCCGGGCTGATGGGCGTGTCGATAATATCTACCAGCGTGGCAGCCGAGTCGGCATCTACCGTAGAGGCCACAAAGCGCACCAGATAGGTAATGAGCGTCTTGGGCACTCCCGCGTTTACGGCATACATGCTCATGTGGTCGCCGTTGTAGGTACACCAGCCCAGGGCCAGCTCAGACAGGTCGCCGGTGCCTATGACCAGGCCTCCCACCTGATTGCTGATGTCCATGAGTATCTGGGTGCGTTCGCGTGCCTGCGAGTTCTCGTACGTCACGTCGTGTATGGCGGCATCGTGACCTATATCGGCAAAGTGCTGCGTTACGCTGGCGGCAATGTTGACCTCGCGGAGGGTTACGCCCAGGCTCTTCATCAGCGATACGGCATTGGTATAGGTTCGGTCTGTGGTGCCAAAGCCCGGCATGGTGACCCCTACGATGCCGCTGCGGTCCAGGCCCAACTTGTCAAACGTCTTGACACACACCAGCAGGGCCAAGGTAGAGTCCAGGCCACCGCTGACGCCCACCACTACCCTATGGCAATGCGTGTGTACCAGCCGCTTGGCCAGTCCCATCACCTGGATGCTGAATATCTCGTTGCAGTGCTTGTCGCGGTCGCTGCCGGCTGGCACAAAGGGATGGGGGCTGACCGCGCGCTCCAGCACGAAATCCTTGGGAGCTATGGAGTGGGCATTGGTATAGGTGACGGGCTCGCCTATCATGCGGCGCTGGGCGTTGACATAGGTAGTGTTGCTCCGGCGCTCGGCCCGCAGCCGATCTACATCTATCTGAGCCATCTGCACCTGCTTGTCGGTCGAGAAACGCTCGCCCGAAGCGATGAGGCGACCGTTCTCGAAGATAAGGGCGTTGCCACCGTAGACCACATCCTGGGTGCTCTCGCCAAAACCAGCACTCGAGTAGACGTAGCCGGTAATGGTGCGGGCACTCTGCTGAGCCAGCAAACCGCAGAGGTAATCGTGCTTGCCGATAAGCTCGTCGCTCGCCGACAGGTTGAAGATAATGTCGGCACCCGCCAAAGCCAGGTGGTTACTGGGAGGCGTGGGAGCCCACACGTCCTCGCATATCTCGATGCCAAACTTGACACCGTCGCAGGTTACGAATATCTGGGGAGCCTGCGATATGTGTACCAGGCTACCGGCATAGCGGAAGTCGGTAGCCCGCAGATTCTGCGAGGAGGCAAACCACCGTTTCTCGTAGAACTCGCTATAGTTGGGCAGGTACTCCTTGGCCACCACGCCCAGTATCTGACCCTTCTGGATAACCGCGGCACAGTTGAGCAACAGGTCGCCAACGGCAATGGGCAGCCCGACGATAGAGATGATGTTGAGCTGACGCGTAAAGTCGAGCAGCATGAGCATGGCTGCCTCTGAGGTTTCGAGCAACAGGTTCTGCCTGAACAGATCCTGGCACGTATAGCCCGTAATGGACAACTCGGGGAACACGATGATTTCGGCTCCCTGTCCCTCGGCCATCACTATCTGCTCCTCGATCTGCTCTACATTGTACTTACAGTCGGCCACGCGAACCGATGGTACGGCCGAGGCCACCTTGATAAACCCGTAATCCATAGTTGATAGTAAATTGGTATTGGTTGTCTGTATTTATTTGATGGTAACCTGTGTGGCACCATAGCCGTACTCCTGAAACGAGGCGTCCTGGTACCTATAGCTCTTGTACTGATAGTTGAGAGCATTGACAATGGCATGACGGAGCACGCCCTCGCCCTTGCCGTGTATGAAGACTATCTTCTTGCCTTTCTGGTTCTTGTAGCTGTCAAGCACCTCCTTGAACTTAGCCACCTGGTAGTTGAGAATATCGGCGTGCGACATGCCAGCCGTGGTGTCCAGGAGTGCTTCGGCATGGAGGTCTACCACCAGGACATCGTCCTTGCCCTTGTTAGCGGCAGCGGGGGCACGGTGCTGGCCGCCCTCGTTGTGACGGGACGAGCCGGAGCCTGCTGTGGGAGTGGCCGGGCTGCGGTACATCTCTTCTTTAAGCTGCTTTGAGTCGATGACGAGCGGCCGGGCCACCCGGTCGTTCTCTACGATGGTATAGAGCAGGGCCGGGGTGTCGAAGAAAAGCGTCTCCTGAAAGGTATGAACCTTGTAGAACTTTACAGGATCCAGTCTGAACTGAGCCTCGACCATAGGCTTGAGCGTGAAAGGCTTGTCGGTCTTATAGGCCATTATCTGGAAGCCTATCTTGAGCAGGTTGTTGAGTTCCTCACGGCCCACCTCTTCCAGGAAGAGGGTCGTATTAGGCTCTATCTCGCCCTTGGAGCGCAGCGTCCAGGCGTTGCCCTCGGCCGTCATAAACGCGTAGTGCATATAGTAGTTGCAGTCGTTGACCAAGTAAGCCTCGAACCGCGTAGTGGTCATCTCCTTAATGTTCAGGGGTACAAAGGCCAGGTAGCACGACAGCATATTGCCGCCCTTGCGTTCCTCGGCGGGTGCCTTGAACGTTATCTCGCGGCTCAGGTCTACCTCGCCGCTATCGTCGGCCGTCTCTTCATCCTCAGCATCGCTGGTCAGCATGGCCTTGATACTCTTACCCTTGGTATCGGCCTTGGGGGGCTGCTGGGCAGCCACCATGTTAGACATACTGTAGTCGGCATTGCCCACTACGACCACCTCGGATATGGGGGTGGGTATCTGGAAGCCGTCGGCATCCTCGACCAGGACTGTGTCCTTGCCCTGGAAACCGGCTATCACGCCTCCGCCTGTCTCGCTGAGAAAACTTACTTTATCACCTACTTTCATTGTTATAGTCTGGTTTATGGTATTAATAATGAACTGTCGCCATAGCTCAGAAAACGGAAATCGTGGGCCAGGGCATAATCGTATATGGTTCGCCAGTCGCCATGGACAAAGGCGCTAACGAGGAGAAGCAAGGTACTCTGAGGCTGGTGGAAGTTGGTAACAAGCCTCTTGACTATCTTGTAGTCGTAACCAGGAGCGATAATAATCTGAGTGCTGGTGTGAAGAGCTTCAAGCTGGTTGCGGTCTAAGTAGTCCAGGATGTTGTGCACTGCCTGGACGGGCGTAATGCCATCGACCAGGTGGCCGTCGCGGCCTCCATCGTAGGGTTCCCACTGATTAACGTGCAGTTGGCCCTCGGTAGCGTTGGGGTTGGCCTGCAGCTTTACACCTATATAATAAAGGCTCTCCAGGGTGCGTACACTGGTGGTGCCGACGGCTATGGCGGCACACTCGTGACGGACTAACTTTTCCAGGGTGGAGCGGCGGACGACGATATACTCGCTGTGCATCTCGTGGCCATCAATCGCCTGGGACTTGACGGGCTTGAAAGTGCCCGCACCGACGTGCAGGGTGAGTTCCTCGCGGTCTATACCCTTGGCATCCAGCTGCTTCAGTACATCATCGGTAAAGTGCAGTCCGGCCGTGGGGGCTGCCACCGAGCCCTTAATCTTAGAATAGACTGTCTGATAGGTGGTCTTGTCGCTCTCTACGGTGTCGCGGTTCAGATAAGGCGGTATGGGCAGTTCGCCGATGGCCTCCAGTATCTCCGCAAAACTGATGACGTCAGAATCCCAGTCAAAATCAATCCAGAAGTTGGTACCGGTGGCCACATGTACATTCTGGCTGTCATTGCGGGTAACAGTCAGCACAAACTGATGGCCCTTTATATCAAACACCCGATGCAACGGGCCTTCCTTCCACTTCTTCAGGTTGCCTATCATACACCGCCACGCGCAATGGCCTCGTGTCTGGAATATCTGCTCGTAATCGACAGGGGCAGCGGGTTCCATCAGGAATATCTCTATCAGGGCACCCGTAGACTTGCGGAAGTGCATACGGGCCTGAATGACCTTGGTATTATTGAAAACCATCAATGCCCCTGACGGCAGATAGTCTGGCAAATGGTAGAAAACATCCTCGCTCACCTGGCCGTGCTTATAGACAAGCAACTTGCTGTGGTCGCGCTGGGCCAGGGGGAACTTAGCTATCCGCTCATCGGGCAACGGATAGTTGTAATCGCTGATTTTAATATGCTTTGTGTCCATTTATATCACGCTAAAAATAATTGCAAAAAGATAAGTAGCCACCAGTACACAGCTTACCATGTCTATGTCGGTCAGACTGTAGCCCGTCCGGGTGTACTGCGACGATATATAGTGCTGCTTAGGGCTTATCCGTCCATACAGTCGCCTATACAGTAGGTAGACCAGCGCTCCCGAGACGGCTCCCCACGCCATGCCCACCAGCACATCACTGGGATAATGGACGCCGAGATAGAGGCGGGTCCAACTATTGGTTAGTGCCCAGAAAACCAGGAAGGCTGAGAAGATGCGGTTGCGAACCAACAGGCAGAAGAAGGTGGCTATAGCCATGGTGTTGGCGGCATGGGCCGAAAAGAAACTGAACCCGTCGGCCCGATAGTTGTTCACTACGTGTACGGCGTACTTGATGAGGGGTTCCTCGGTGGGCCGCAGCCGGGCCACGGCAGGCTTTACAACGAAGTCGGCCAGCCCGTCAGACAGGATGACGCACACTATCGTAGCCCCGACGGCCAGGGCTATCTGTCCCATGGTCTCATTGTTCTTGATAATCAGTATAAGAAGCGCTATGTACAGCGGTATCCACAAGTAGCCACAGGTAAGGCAACTGGCCAAACCGTCCAAGAAGAGCGAATCGCTGTCGTTAAAGAACGAGAGCACCGCCCGGTCTACTTCAAACCATTCATTTACTGACATGCCTATCTATCAAATCTCCTCTAACTGCGATGTCCGCATCCACCCTTCGCGGCCATCGGCCAACTTAATACCATACCATCCTTTGATGGTGCGGTCTGTAATATCTACCCGAGTGCCTTCGTGGATGACGAAGTCGTCGGTGCCCGACAGGGCGGGGGTCTTCTTGACATTAACCGTGGGTGCCACTACGATGGCGCCTGTCCTGTGGTGGAGGGCATACTTCTGCTGGCTGGCAAAGATATTGCACAGCAGAGCCACGAGCAGCAGCACGGCCGCCCCGTAGAACCCCACCTTACGGATGATGAGCCGCGAGGCAAAAAGGTAGCACAATACCAGCACCAAGGCTATCACTATAGAGGCCACGCCCATGACAGCCCAGGTATCAATACTGGTAAAGTTGACCATGGACTGATACCAGGTACTAAAGAACATGTCGGTTTCGGGCACTATCTTGTCTATCGTCTTGTTACGGGCAAAACGAAGGTTGAAGCGGATGTCGGCGTCGCCTGGGGAGAGCAACGAAGCACGCTCATAGCAGATGATGGCACGCGTAAGGTTGTCGGTACGGTAGTAGGAGTTGCCTAAATTATAATATAGGTCGGCCGACTGCCCGTGTCTGAGCAGTTCCTGATAGTCCTTGATGGCTTGCTGATAGTTGCCCTTCTTGTACTCGGTATCCGCGTTGTCCTTGGTGATAGCCATGGTCTGCAGGGGCAACAGGCAGACGAGGCACAAGAGTACTAAAGACGGACGGCGCGAGCCCGATTTTTTCTTTTTCATAACGCTTTCTATATCCATGATGGCAGTCATGGCCGTTTCGAAGGTCTTGTTCATATTTCCTGCTGGGTCGCCAGGGGCATAGCGCTCGTACTCGCACTCTGCCAGCGCACCTGTGAACTTGCCTACGGTCGTGTCGTCCACTCCATGTACACTCAGTGTCTCGGCTATGTTCTCAGAAGACAACTTCTCGACCGGCATGTTGAGCTTGTCGCCCACATAGCCCCACAGGGCGCGCAGTACTTCATCATAAAATTCGGTAGACTTACCCTGCAGCATCAGCGTGTTGGCCAGGCGCAGGCGCTTGGTGGCTACCTTGTTGGCCTTCTTGCCCCGCATGCCCACTATGTCGGCATTGGCAATGGCCCGCTTCCTAAACATAATAAGGAGAACCACAAAGGCTACCAGCGAGACTATCAGCGACAGCCAGTAGGCTACACTGCCAAAGAACAGGTTAGACGCGTCGACCGTCTTGGCGGGCCCTAACTTAATGGGGTGTATATCCGCATCCTTCTCGCTGGCATAGTCGGTCACGCTGGTACCACGCCCATCGCCCTTAGCCACATGCAGGTCAAAAGCCTGCGTGCGCAACGTGCGGTAAGCATTTTGCGCTACATCATAGTAAGTCAGCTCTACGGCCGGAATAGTATAGTCGCCCTGGTTTCTGGGCACGGCGAGAAAATCGTACACCATATTGCCCTCTAAGCCATTCGCGGTAAGTTTTGTCTTATCCGTTATCTTGGCATCGTACTGATCAAAATCCTTGGGGAACTTCACTACAGGCTGCTTGATGAGCTTCAGGTTGCCTATACCGCCTATCACCACGCGCAGGGTAACTGGATTGCCAGCCTTTACCTCTTTGGTACTCAGCTGAGCCGAGATGTTAAACTTACCGACACCGCCGGAGAAGCCGGCAGGCCGCGTGGGCAATGGGTCGACCACTACGGAGAGACCAGGAGCCACTATGTCACGCTTAACCTCAACATAGCCAGAGCCTCCGTTGAAGAACGCCTCAAAGGGGTCTACCGACCGGTTCTCCTGGACCACTATTCCATGGAAAGTGATACTGGGTATCTTCAGGCTGCCAGTCATCTGTGGATACATGACATACTGGCTCCACGTAACACATCTATAGGGACGGCCATTGACCCGCTCCACATGGAAGCTCTTCTGCTGTGGCAGTTTAACTTCCTGTGTATGAAATCCAGTGAGGTCTGGCATCTTACCCTCTAACTGAGTTAGCTCCAAGGTAGTGTACACCTTATACGTAAGGAGTATGGGCTCCTGCTCGTGAACCCGCTTTTTGTTGGCGCTGACCTTGATAAACAGTTCGTTGCCCGATATGGGTGTTCCGGCCTCACGGATGCCCGATGGGCCGTTGGACCGGGAAGATGCGTTAGGAGTGTTACCACGGGCGTGGCCACTGACAACTATCTTTACAGCGGCAGACGCCACGCTGCGGCCATTAATCTTGGCATGGGCCGGAGGTATATTGTAGGTTCCAGCCTTATTGGCGTAGAGCGTATAGGTGTACGTTACCGATGAGGTAGAACTGGTGTGGCCATTGACCATGCTTATGCTGGACATCTTGGAGGTGTAGGGGCCCGCGATGACTTCCACCTCATCGGTAGAGCGCATGTTGGACCTGAAATCTTCTACGTCCTGAGTGGTTATGGTGTACGCCACCCGGAAATTCTCGCCCGCGGCAACACGCGAGGGCGCTGACACCGTAATCCGCTGGGCACTTACAGTTATTACCGTCATCGCCCATACGGTAAGTAGCATTATATATCGTTTCATATTCACTTCTATTAGTCTCACTCTTGCTTTATCTGAAGCTATATATATCAATGGGAGCCAAATGGTTATCACCAGTTTTTCTGCAATTGCCTGCGTTGCGGCTGCTGCATCGCCTTTTTGAGCCGTTGCTGAGTAGCTTTCTCCTCCTGGATAGCTGCGTTCAACAGCTGTTCAGCATTGTCCTTGCTCATCTGCTCTTGGTTCTGCCGGGGCGACTGTTTCTGTTTCTGGTCTTTATTTTGTTGCTTGTTCTTATCCTGCTTATCCTTGTTCTTGTCCTTATTCTGCTTGCTCTTGTCATTCTTGTTGTTCTGCTTCTGATACTTTTGCAAGCGCTTGCAGAGCACATAGTTGTAACGCGTCTCATTGTCATTGGGATTGTTACGCAGACTTTCCTTGTAAGCCTCGATGGCCTCGCGGTACATCTGGCGGCTCTGACAGATATATCCGATATTATGATATGCCTTGGCCTTGCGCATCTTGTTGGTCTCCATCTTGCCTGCATTCTGATACTGCACGATGGCGGCCGAGTCCTTCTGCTGGGCCTGAAGGGCGCACCCTAAGTTATAGACAGCCTGGGCATTTTGTCCATTGACCGAGACAGCCTTGCGGTACTCCGTTTCGGCCTTAGCATAGTTCTGTTGTCTAAAATATCGGTTGCCGCTACGTATCAGCTGACGGTCAGCCTGCGCATAGACCGACTGATACAGCATGCCAACAACGAGCATCATTAATATCCTTGCTATTCCCTTCATTTCTTCTTGAACAACTTTATATTTCTGAACAATGGGTTCTTAGACTCCAACAGACACGCCTCGCCTATCAGCAGCAGCAATGCCAACAGGGCAAATGCCTGAAACTGTTCATCATATTCACTATATATCACGCTGTCAGTATCGCCCTTCTGGAGCTTGGTAAGCTGGGCGTTGAGCTGGTCTTGGGCATCGCTGGTATTATCGACATGGATGTACGTGCCACTACCAGCCTGCGCCACTTCGCGACACATCTTCTCATTGAGAGCCGAGAGAACCGTCTGACCGGTATTGTCGGTCATATAGCCCCCATTGCCAGTAGGAATAGGTGCCCCCTTAGGATCGCCCACTCCCAATATAAACACATTGATGCCCTTCTTGGCCGCGGCCTTAGCTGCCTCCAGCGCGCCGCCCTCATGGTCTTCGCCATCCGTAATCAGCACGATGGCCTTGCCCACCTTGTCCTGCTGGGTAAAGCTGCGCATGGACACCGTGAGGGCCTTGGCGATGTCTGTACCCTGTGTGTTGATGAGCGAGGGAGTGGTATTCTGCAGAAACATCTTCGCCGACACGTAGTCGCTGGTGATAGGGAGCTGCACAAAGGCATCGCCGGCAAAGACCACCAGTCCCACCTTATCCGTGGTAAAGTGGTCGACCAGGTTTTCCACCATGAGCTTGCTCTTGTCCAACCGCGACGGCACCACGTCCTCGGCCTTCATCGAGTTGGATATATCCATCGCGATAATGATTTCTATTCCGTTACGCTTCTCATGCGATACCTTGGAGCCCATCTGCGGACGGGCCAGCGTCACGATGAGCAGGGCCAGGGCAGCCATCAGCAGCCAGAACTTGACCGTGGGCCGATAAGCCGAGGCATCAGGCATGAGTCGCCGAAGCAGCTCGGGGTCGCCAAACTTCCTCAACTTACTCTTGCGCTGGCGCCACACCACCAGGCGAACCACCGCCAGGATGGGCACCACCATCAGCAGCCACAGATATGTAGGGTCTTCAAATCTAAACATTTACGGTATTCTCCTTAATACAGTCCTTAATACAATCTCTAACAGCAGACAGATAATGGCCGCCAGGGCGAATGGCTCGTAAGCCTCGTACTTCTTAGAGAACTTCGTGACATTCATCTTGGTCTTCTCCAGTTTGTCTATGTCCCTGTATATCTTTTTAAGTTCGGCATTGTTGGTAGCCCGGTAGAAGTTGCCATCGGTAGTGGCTGCTATTTCGCGCAGTGTGTTGGTATCTATCTCTACCGGCATATTCACGTACTGCACGCCCCCAGCCACCGGCATGGGGTAAGGAGCCACCTTGTTGGTACCCACACCGATAGTGTACACCCTGATACCCATACTCTTGGCTATCTGAGCTGCGGTCATCGGCGACAAGTCGCCCATGTTGTTGGATCCATCCGTCAACAGGATAACCACCTTGCTCTTGGCCTTAGACCCCTTCAGACGCGACACGGCGTTAGCCAGTCCCATACCCACGGCCGTTCCGTCCTGTATCAGGCC
>CAKPRX010000042.1 GCA_934183135.1 uncultured Prevotella sp. | reverse complement strand
CTTAATCAGTGGGTCTAGGGTTCGAGTCCCTAAGGGCGCACCAAAAAGAGCAACCATTCCAAATGGTTGCTCTTTTTGTACGCTCGGCATGAGTATTATCTAACGGGTGCAAGTCCCGGGTCACTTCTTACCGTCAACATCATGGCAGAGGACAAATCTGTGGTCACCGTTTTGCCTCTACGGCGTAAGTAGCGGGAGACTTGGAAAGACAGGTCTCATCAAGGCTCATGTCTTTCCCAAAATTATTTGGAAATAACATATACTCTTCTGCATGACCCAACTGCTCCCAGTTGCGATAATCACTGATTTTCTCCTTGTACTGTTTGCGTAATGTCAGCGGATATTCTCAGTTGGTAATGCCAGACAATTCTCACTCGAAACAGCTACATTACAATTTTACATAATACCGATTATATAAAAAGTATTATAAATGATATATACTTCGGTATCCGTCATTGGAATAAAGACTTGATGGTGAAGCGGGCAAATTTGAGGAGTAACTGCTTGGTACCAGTATTCTTAAACTCAACGGTAGCCTTTGTATTCTCGCCCGTTCCCTCGATGCGTATCACTGTGCCGATGCCAAAACGCTGATGCTCTATCACCGTACCTACCTGTAACGCTGTAGCCGAGGATGCCCCTGCAGTAGAAACGGCCAGACTACGTCCACCATTGGCTATGGCATCCTTCAGCCGTGTCAACTTGCCACCATTAGCCACATACTGGCGCTTAAAACCTGAGCCAAATGGGTCGACAGCTGTCTCGGCCTTACGCGGAGACGTAACCTTGGGTTTCAGGTCGGCCATAAACTGACCAGCCACCGGACGCGAGTTCTGCCACCGTCCATTCAGTTGCCTAAACTCGTCCTGACCCACACGAGCTCCCTGGTAAGGACGGTCAGACTCGTAGTCACCGCCCCGCAGACTATACTTACGTCTACTGCCTGCCTCTGCCTCGTCACTCCCCTCGCCTATCACGTTGAGATACTTGGGGCTGATGTCGCTGATAAAACGGCTGGGAGTGCCAAACTCCAACTTGCCATAGCGCCAGCGATTCTTAGCACTGGTCAGTATGCAGTGATGCTCGGCACGGGTAATGGCCACATAGAGCAAGCGGCGCTCCTCCTCTATCTCGCGTGGGCTACCAGATGCCATCTGACTGGGAAAAATCTTCTCCTCAAGACCTACCACAAAGACCGTAGAGAACTCCAGGCCCTTAGCAGCATGAACCGTCATCAGGTTTACCTTGTCGTCGCCACCATCATCGCTGTCCAGGTCAGACAGCAGTGATACCTCCTGCAGAAAATCGGCCAGCCCTACACGCTCCCCGCGCCCCTCCTCGCGATGTCCGTCTACAAATTCGCTCAGACTATTCAGCAGTTCCTCTACATTCTCGCGTCTCGTCAACGCCTCTACATCCGTTCCCTGGCATAGGTCGGCATAGATACCACTCTCCTTGATAACCCGCTGGCCTAACTGCTCGGCATCCTGCTCGTCCAGACCGCTCCGGAAGGTATCGATAAGCTGGGCAAACAGCCCCAACTTACCCAAGGTTCCGCGGTTAACCGCCAGCCCATGTTCTGTAGGGTGAGTTACAACCTGCCACAGGCTTACATGGTGCTCGGTGGCGCAAGCCTGTATCTTGTCGACCGTAGTACTGCCTATGCCACGGGCTGGGTAGTTGATGATACGCTTCAGGGCCTCCTCGTCATCGGGATTCACGATGACACGATAATAAGCTATAACATCCTTAATCTCCTTACGTTGATAGAAACTTAGCCCGCCGAAGATGCGGTAAGGCATGGCATGAGCCCGCAGTTCGTCCTCGAAGGTACGGCTCTGCGCATTGGTACGGTACAGGATGGCAAAGTCGCTGTAGGCACACCCATCGCTCCGCTTGATGCTACGTATCATCTTACAGACCACGGCAGCCTCCTCGCGGTCGCTGTATACAGGCCGATACACAACCTTGTCGCCCTTGGCATTCTTGCTGTACACATCCTTGTCTATCTGGTGCTGATTGTGCTTCATCAGACTGTTGGCCGCCTGGACTATCTCGGGCGTAGAACGGTAGTTGCGTTCCAGCTTGAAGATACGCACGCCGCCGAAAAACTGCTGAAAGTTGAGGATATTGTCTATCTGGGCCCCACGGAAGGCATAGATACTCTGATAGTCGTCGCCCACCACGCAGACGTGCTGATGACCGCGGGTAAGCAGCAGTACTATCTGCTGCTGAACCGAGTTAGTGTCCTGATACTCATCGACCAGTACGTAGCGGAAGTAGTCTGCATAACGCTGACAGATATCAGGATGCCCGCTGAAGAGCTGATAAGTTATCACCAACAGGTCGTCAAAGTCCATGGCATTAGCCTGGCGCAAGCGGTCCTGGTAAGCATGGTATATCTTGTACGTCTCATCCAGCCGAGCCTGCCTGTCGCGCTCACGCTGGTCAGCATCGTTGGCATATAGAGACGGCAGAACGAGGCGATTCTTAGCCATAGAGATACGGGCATGTACGGTTGCTGGCTTGTACTGCTTGTCGTCCAGCTGCATGTCGCGTATGATAGACTTGAGCAATGTGCGCGAGTCGGTCTCGTCATAGATGGTAAAGTTAGAGGTGTAGCCCATCACCTCGGCCTCCTTACGCAGTATGCGGGCAAAGATAGAGTGAAATGTACCCATGTATATATACTGGGCCGTACGGGCACCCACCAGCGCCCCGATACGCTCCTTCATCTCGCGGGCAGCCTTATTGGTAAAGGTCAGGGCCAGTATGTTCCAGGGGTTCATGCCCTGCTGTATCAGATAGGCTATCTTGTATGTAAGCACACGGGTCTTGCCCGATCCTGCCCCAGCTATTACCAGCGAGGGGCCGTCGCTATAGGCCACGGCTTCACGCTGATTCTCATTGAGGGCGTCTAACAGGTTTTCGGTCATGGGTATTGTTATGTTGTTAATGAGCATACACACCACCGGCAGCGGTATGCGGGTCGTAGTCCTGGCCCTCGCGCGGGAAGGCAGGGATAAACTTCATCTCGTGCTGTATCTGGCCCTGGCGCTTACGCATATAGGTGCTGGGATACTTGGAACTGAACTTACGGGGATTAGGCAGCGTGGCGGCAATAAGGGCACAGTCGCCCCGGCTAAGTTCGGCGGCCGATTTGCCAAAGTTGTTTTCGGCACAGGCATCAACCCCGTAGATGGCGTTACCCATCTCTATCGAATTGAGGTAGACCTCCATGATACGCTGCTTGCTCCACAGTAATTCGATAAGGGCAGTAAAGTAGACCTCGAACCCCTTGCGCACCCAGCTACGGCCAGGCCACAGGAATACGTTCTTGGCCGTCTGCTGACTGATGGTGCTGGCTCCATGCTTGCGCCCACCCTTATGGCGGATGTTGTGTACGGCCGCTTTCTCGATGGCGGCATAGTCAAAACCATGATGGAGCAAGAAACGCTGGTCTTCGCTGGCCATAACGGCCACGGGCATGTGGGGCGACATGTCGCTCAGCGGCACCCAGTGGTGGTGAAATGTAAAGCTGCCTGTCTCTATGCAGCGGATAAACATCAGCGGTGTAAAATAGACCGGTACAAACCGGTACAGAACCGTCACGAGGATGGTCGAGGCGACGAACAGGCCCACCGCCCACCGCAGTATCTTAAAAGCCAACTTCATACATCCGTAAAAACAGGGGGGCACACTGTATATGGTGTGCCCCCATGGTTATCTGTCTGTTAATCTTATTACTTCAGAGTACCGGCATTAGCAGCGTCTACCATGGCCTGCGAGGCATAGAGATACACCTCTACACGGCGGTTCTGCTGACGTCCGGCGGCTGTAGAATTGTCAGCCACGGGCTCCGAACTGCCCTTGCCCGTAACGTTCTGGAACTGAGCGGCCGATACGCCACACTGCTTGAGGTAGTCCACCACACTCTGGGCCCGGTTGTTAGACAGGGGCACGTTGATGCCGTCGTTACCGGTAGAGTCTGTATGGCCGTAGATGTCTACATGGCAGTCTGTGTTCTGCTTCAGCACATTCGAGAACTTGGCCAGCTCATTCTTAGACGTAGCGTTCAGGTCGGCCTTGTTGGTCGCAAAGAGGATACCACTGTCAAAGGTCACCTTGACAGCCTTCAGGCCGTTGGCATCGGTAACTTCCTCTACCTTGGCGTTCTCCACCTGCTGCTTGGCCTGCTCGGCCACCTTGTCCATGTGGCGGCCTATGATAGCTCCGGCACCAGCACCCACGGCACCGCCTATGGCAGCACCCACAGCCGTGTTGCCGGCTATCTTACCGATAATGGCACCCAGCACGGCGCCACCGCCTGTACCTATAAGGGTACCTGTGCCCTGCTTGGTCTGGCAGCCGAAAATAGTCAAGACGCATAAAGCCAGCGTCATAATCTTCATCTTCTTCATGTAATTCTTGCTTTTAGTTGTGATTAATACTGTATTAAACAAGGCCCCTGACAGCATGACCACCCAGCGGGCAGCCTCCTTCATGGCCATGGGGGACACGGCCCCAGCGAATTATATGCAAAGTTAATAATGATTTTTTAGATATTATACGATTTTTGCCAACTTTTTTTCGTAATTTTGCATAACAAATTGAGTGGCAGCCATTGTGGCTATCTGCGCCACAACCGTCGGCACCCCATCCATGGACAACGTTACCCTGCTATATATTATATAATAAGGTACAGGGAGAATGCCCACGATACGTCAATAATAAACTATAGATAAAATGGCAAAAGAACTAAAAGCGCTTACCAAGCGAGCTGACAACTACAGTCAGTGGTACAATGATTTAGTAACCAAGGCCGACCTGGCCGAGCAGTCGGCCGTGCGTGGCTGCATGGTCATCAAGCCCTACGGATACGCCATCTGGGAGAAGATGCAGGCCCAGCTGGACAAGATGTTCAAGGCCACCGGAGCCCAGAACGCCTATTTCCCCCTGCTGATACCCAAGTCGTTCTTATCGCGCGAGGCCGAACACGTCAAGGGATTTGCCAAGGAGTGTGCCGTGGTTACCCACTACCGCCTCAAGGCCAGCGACGACGGCAACAGCGTGGTGGTAGACCCCACAGCCCGCCTGGAGGAGGAACTCATCATACGTCCCACCTCGGAGACCATCATCTGGAACACGTATAAGAACTGGATACACTCCTATCGCGACCTGCCCCTGATGTGCAACCAGTGGTGCAATGTAATGCGATGGGAGATGCGCACCCGCCCATTCCTGCGCACGTCAGAGTTCCTGTGGCAGGAGGGCCATACAGCCCACGCCACCCGCGAGGAGGCCGAGGCCGAGGCCCAGAAGATGCTGGGCGTCTACGCCGAGTTTGCCGAGCAGTGGATGGGAGTACCCGTATTCCAGGGCGTAAAGAGCGAGACCGAGCGCTTTGCCGGTGCGCTGGACACCTATACCATCGAGGCAATGATGCAGGACGGCAAGGCGCTGCAGAGCGGTACCAGCCACTTCTTAGGGCAGAACTTCGCCAAGTCGTTCGATGTTACCTTCCTCAACAAGGAGAACAAGCCCGAGTACGTGTGGGCCACCTCATGGGGCGTATCGACCCGCCTCATCGGCGCACTCATCATGACACATAGCGACGACAACGGTCTGGTGCTGCCTCCTAAGCTGGCACCCATCCAGGTAGTAGTCATCCCCATCAGCAAGGGCAGCGAGCAGCTGCAGGCCATTACCGACAAGCTCATGCCGATGGTCAACAAGCTGCGCGACCTGGGCATCAGCGTGAAGTACGACGATGCTGACAACAAGCGTCCAGGCTTCAAGTTTGCCGACTACGAGCTCAAGGGCGTACCCGTACGCCTGGTTATGGGCGGCCGCGACCTTGAGGAGAACTCTATCGAGGTGATGCGCCGCGACACCTTAGAGAAGGCCACCCTACCCTTTGATGGCATCGTAGAGCATGTACAGCAGCTACTCGGCGACATACAGGCCAACATATACGCCAAGGCCAAGAAATTCCGCGACGAGCACGTGTACGTATGCGACGACTACGAGGAGTTCAAGGAGCGCATCAAGAATGGCGGCTTCTTCCTCTGTCACTGGGACGGAACCCCCGAGACCGAGGCCCGCATCAAGGAAGATACTCAGGCCACCATACGCTGTGTACCATTCGCCTACGAGCAGACTCCAGGCTTCGACATGGTTACCGGCAAACCCAGCAAGTGCCGCGTACTCATAGCCCGCAGCTATTAATGGATATACAAGTACCGAGAGTCCCTGTCTGCCCCATGGAGGTTAGGACGGGGACTTTTTTCGTACTTCGCCGCCCAGCCGCGACACGCTCTGAAAGCGCAAAAAGGCAACGGCGTACAAAGGCAAAAAGCACTCCGTGTACGCTGGCGCTGGTTACCAATGTCCCCTATGGCCTCCACGGAAAATGGAAAGACCGACCTTTAGCTTTCTAAAGACGGTTCCCAGCTCGCTAATGACGGCTCCGGGAAACGTAAAGGTCGGTCTCCACAAACGGCGCACCAATTCCCATCGCACCATAGCGGCTCCCAGGCCCAGCATTTTTCAACTCTGTACACCGTTGCCTTTTTACTTTTCAATCCGTGATGGCTCCCGCCCTCCAGAATGGCCGTTGCCACACATGGGCCACGGCTCTATACAAGCCCCAAACAAGTATCACAGAACACGAACGATTATGAACGAAACGATGAAGGCTATCCTCACACGCAGAAGTGTGAAAAAGTACACAGACAGAATGGTTCCCGACGATCTGATTAAACAAGTCGTTGAAGCCGGAACCTACGCCCCGTCGGGCATGAATAAGCAGTCGGCCATGATTATAGCCGTAACCAACCGCGAGCTCAGAGACCGTCTGAGCCGCATCAACCTGGAGATAATCACCGGTAAGAAACTCGAAACCAGCTCAGGCCACGGAGACCCCTTCTACGGTGCCCCGGCGGTTCTCGTAGTACTGGCCGACAGGCAAGTAGGCACCCACGTGTACGACGGCTCCCTGGTCATGGAGAACATGATGCTGGCCGCCCACAGCCTGGGTCTCGGCTCATGCTGGATACACCGCGCCAAGGAGACTTTCGACTCCGAAGAGGGCCTGAGCATCCTGCGAGAACTGGGCATCGAGGGCCAGTACGAAGGCATAGCCTTCTGCATACTGGGTTACGCAGCCCCCGACGCCCTGAAGCCACGCTCGCCCCGCAAAGAGGGCAATGTGGTGTGGGCACGATAGCCCAAGGTGACGAAATCGGCTGCCCGTCAGCACTACTAAGCAAAAAAACTGAGTTTTTTCTTTGTAGTGTCTTCGGCTTGCACTACCTTTGCAGTATCAAGCGGCCTATCGGCTCCCGGGAAGCTCACCTCTCCCAAGCTGTGGCCCATATCATTATAGCACTAAAATAAATAAGTACCATCATGGCAACGAAAGAAGAGAACATAGTAGAAGAGAAAAAAAGCATTAGCTTCGTAGAGCAACTGGTAGAACAGGATCTGGCCGAGGGCAAGAACGCCGGGCGCATACAGACCCGTTTCCCCCCAGAGCCCAATGGCTACCTGCACATAGGCCATGCCAAAGCCATCTGCATGGACTTCGGCGTTGCCGAGAAATATCATGGTGTCTGCAATCTCCGCTTTGACGACACCAACCCCAGCAAGGAGAACACGGAGTATGTAGAGAACATCCTGCACGACATCGAGTGGCTGGGCTTCAAGTGGGGCAACATCTACTATGCCTCGGACTACTTCCAGAAACTGTGGGACTTTGCCATCTGGATGATCAAGAAGGGCATGGCCTACGTAGACGAGCAGACCTCAGAGCAGATAGCCGCCCAGAAGGGCACTCCCACCACTCCGGGCGTGGCCAGCCCGTACAGGGACCGCCCCGTAGAGGAGAATCTGCAGCTCTTCGAGAAGATGAATACCGCCGAGGTAGCCGAAGGCAGCATGGTGCTGCGCGCCAAGCTGGACATGGCCAACCCCAACATGCACTTCCGCGACCCCATCATGTACCGCATCATCCATACACCCCACCACCGTACTGGCACGCAGTGGCACTGCTACCCCATGTACGACTTTGCACACGGACAGAGCGACTACTTCGAGGGAGTAACCCACTCGATATGTACACTGGAGTTTGTACCACACCGTCCACTGTACGATAAGTTTATCGATTTTCTCAAGGAGATGGACGGCACGGCCGACAACCTGCACGACAACCGTCCCCGACAGATAGAGTTCAACCGGCTGAACCTCACCTATACGGTAATGAGCAAGCGCAAGCTGCACACACTGGTCGACGAGCACCTGGTTAACGGCTGGGACGACCCCCGCATGCCCACCCTCTGCGGTATGCGCCGTCGCGGCTACTCGCCCGAGAGCATCCGCAACTTTATCGACTCCATCGGCTACACCAAGTTTGATGCCCTCAACGACGTGGCCCTGCTCGAGGCTGCCGTACGCGACGACCTGAACAAGAAAGCATGCCGCGTATCGGCCGTGCTGAACCCTGTTAAGCTGACTATAACCAACTATCCGGACGGAATGGAGGAAGAGATGGAAGCGGTGAACAACCCGGAAAACGCCGAGGACGGCACCCACTCTATCGTGTTCACCAAGAACCTGTGGATAGAGCGCGACGACTTCATGGAGGATGCCCCCAAGAAGTTCTTCCGCATGACCCCAGGCAAGGAAGTACGCCTGAAGAACGCCTACATCGTGAAGTGTACGGGCTGTGCCAAGGACGCCGATGGCAACGTTACCGAGATATACGCCGAATACGACCCACTGAGCAAGAGCGGACTCGAAGGGGCCAACCGCAAGGTCAAGGGTACCCTGCACTGGGTGAGCGCCGACCACTGCAAGCAGGCCGAGATACGCGAGTACGACCGCCTCTTCTTCGTAGAGAACCCGTCGGCCGACGAGCGCGACTTCCACGAGCTGCTCAACCCCGACTCACTTCACGTACGTACCAACTGCTATATCGAGGACTATGCCGCCACCAAGCAGGCTGGCCAGTATCTGCAGTTCCAGCGTATCGGCTACTTCATGGCCGACCCCGACAGCACGCCCGAGCATCCCGTATTCAACAAGACTGTTGGCCTCAAGGACGCTTGGGCTAAACAGACAAAAAGTAAATGACAGAGTACTCTAACGAGCAATATTTTCGCAGTAAAGAGTTCAAGGTTCTCCTGAACAGGTATGAGCAAGATGCCTGTTCGGGCGAACCCTCTTATTTTGAGCCCGACGAGCTGACCGACATCGCCGAATATTATCAGGACCATGGCGACACCGACCAGGCTCTCCATGCCGTGGACCGTGCCATCAGCACTTTTCCGGGCACAGCCACTCCCCTCTTATTCCGGGCACGTTACGCCCTGCTGCGCGAGGACAACCCGCAGGAAGCCGAGCGCTACGCCCGGCAGATAGACGACAAGACCGACTTTGACTACTATTATCTTATCGCCGAAATCATGCTCTACCGGGGCCAGGCCGCTCAGGCCGACAGCTATCTTTATCAACACTTTCAGGAAATAGACAACGATGACCGGGCCGACTATATCTACGACGTGGCGAGCCTGCTGGTAGACTATAATGCTGACCGGCTGGCCGAGAAATGGATAGGTTATACCGGCCGCAGGGACAGCCAGGACTACCGCGAGGTCATGGCGCGAGTCTATGCACTACGCGGCGAGTATGCCCAGGCCGAACAGCTGCTGGAGCCACTGGTCGAGGACCATCCCTACTCGGTGTTTTACTGGACACAGCTGGCCTCGGCCCAGTTCATGGAAGGCAAGGTGAGCGAGGCGCTGCAGAGTAGCGAGTTCGCCATAGCCATAGACCCGCTATGCGACGAGGCCATCATGGACAAGGGCAACTGCCTGTTTACCATGGGCAAGTTAGAGCAGGCGCTCGACTACTACCAACGGTACCAGAAACTGCGCCCCAATGACCCTAACGGCGAAACCATGGTAGGGTCGGCACTGGTACGGCAGGGGCAGTTAGAGCCAGCCCTCGCCCACTACCAGCGGGCCATGCAGTTGGCATCGGGCAACGCCTATATGCAGGCAGAGATAGGCAAGCAGATATGTCTGATACGCTCGGCACAGGGCCGCGAGGACGAGGCCATGGTCATCCTGGACCAGTTAGGGGCCTTAGAGGATGCCAATGCCGCCGAACTGTGTGTGCTGAGAGGCTATGTATGCTTAGAGAACAACCACTATGAGCGGGCCACGGCCTGGTTTGACGAGGCCATAAGCCGCTCGGATGCCCCGATAGACACGGAGCGGCAGATAGGGGTAGCTGCTTACGACAATGGCTATACCCTGCTGGCCTACGACATCTTCAAGCGGGTAACCACCATCCGGCCAACTTCAGAGTCGGTCGATGGATGGGCCTATTACGCCTCGTGCTGCCTACAGCTCGGCTCCTACGATGAGTTTGTCAAGGCCCTGGACACCGCGTGCCGCGTCAATCCACAGGAAGTGGCCATGGTATTTGCCGAGGCCCTCGCCAACGAGATTAATCCACATCACTATTTTGAATACTTAAAAGAAAAATTTAGAAAATGAACTGGTTATCAACCCTATTAGGAAATCTGAATTACGCCACGATTTTCATTCTGATGCTATTGGAAAGCACTGTTATCCCCGTTCCGTCCGAACTGGTCGTATCGCCTGCAGCCTACCATGCCGCAGGAGGCAATCTCAACGTATTCCTGGTCATCCTGTTTGCCACGGTGGGTGCCGACTGTGGAGCCACCATCAACTATCTGGCTGGCTATTATCTCGGGCGCCCCATCATCTACCGTTTTGCCAACAGCAAGTGGGGACGCATGTGCCTGCTCAATCAGCAGAAGGTAGAAAAGAGCGAGCAGTTCTTTAATGACCACGGGGTGGTAGCCACCCTTACCGGCCGCCTGCTTCCGGGCATCCGCCATCTTATCTCTATCCCTGCCGGCCTGTCTAAGATGAAGTTCTGGAAGTTTATCCTGTACACCACGCTTGGTGCTGGCCTGTGGAACTGCATCCTGGCCCTGCTCGGCTGGTACCTTCACACCATCGTGCCCGAGAGCCAGCTCAACGACAAGATTATGGAGTATGGCGAGTACATCAAGATAGGTCTCGTGGCGCTTGTTGGCCTTGCCGTCATCTACTTCGTTATCAAGTGGCTCGTAGGCAAGCGCAAGAAGTAACCGCAAGACAGACACGGGCCCTGGGCTCAGCCCTCCGGCCGTCACAATGACAAAAACGAGAACATCCATCTGTAAACTGCTCACATGGGGCGGTTACAGATGGATGTTCTGGTATAAGCGACAGCAGTGCAGCGATTATCCCTCACCGCAAAACTGCTTGATGCGCTGCTCTTCCTCCAACTTGCAGATAAGCAATATGCCGTCTTTCTCGGCCACGATGTAGTTGTCCAGTCCCTGGATGACCACTTGCTTCTGCTGCAAGGTGTGTACTATACAGTTGTGGCTCTCGTACATTTGGATATTATGGCCTATAAGACTGTTGCCATACAGGTCGCGCTTGGTCTGCATCTGAAGGCTCCCCCAGGTGCCCAGGTCGCTCCAGCCGAAGTCTGCCGGACAGACAAATATCTCCTCGACACGTTCCATAATGGCGTAATCGACCGATATGTTCTCGCACTCGGGATATACTGCGTCTATGCGTGCCTGCTCCTCGGCCGTGCCGTAGACGGGGGTAAGGTTCTCGAATATCTTGGCGATGGCCGGCTGATACACGCGGAACGCATTGACGATGGTGCTGACACTCCAGATAAAGATGCCGGCGTTCCAGAAGTAGCTACTGTCCTTGATATACTCCTTGGCGGTATCATAGTCGGGTTTCTCCTTAAACTTGTCAACCCTGAAAATTTCCTTCTGACGGAGCGAGCTCATAGACAGGTCGGCCCTGATATACCCATAGCCCGTCTCGGGGCGATTGGGCTTCATGCCCAGGGTCACTATGGCATCAGAGTCTTCCGTGAAGTCCATACAGAGACCGATGATGCGTCTGAACTCAGTCTCATCGGTCACTATGTGGTCACTGGGAGTTACCACCACGTTGGCCTTGGGGTCTCGGGCCTTGATGCGCCAGCTAACGTAGGCTATACAGGGAGCGGTGTTACGCCGGCAGGGTTCCTGAAGGATGTTTTCGGCCGGAATGTCGGGCAGCTGCTCGCGCACCAGGGCCACATATTTCTTATTAGTGACAACCCAGACGTTGTCCAAAGGACAGAAATCGCCAAAACGCTGATAAGTGAGTTGCAGCAGAGACTTGCCCACACCGAGGACGTCAATAAACTGCTTAGGGCGGTCAGCCGTACTCATCGGCCAGAAGCGGCTCCCTACCCCACCGGCCATTATCACAAGATGGTTGTTACTCTTAGTCATAGTATAGTTCGTTAATATGAACTACAAATGTATAAATTTTATTTCAAAGTAAAGCACAAAAACGGGAATAAAATTCAGAACAGGGAGAGCGAACTGTCCTCGCTGGGTTCCCGAGGGGGCTCCTCGGTGCCACCATTGCCAAAGATGAGGCTGAGCTGCTGAGCCTTGGGCGAACTGAGGTTGAGGCGATAGCGGCCACGCTTGCCGGCACTTTTTATCATTGCGCCTGGCCGCTTGGCATTGCGGGCGAGATAAGCTGAGACGTAGCGGTACACGTCGCCATATTCCAGGGGCATAAAAAAGGAGTTGCAGGCATTGTACACATACCTGGCTATGCTCTTTACCGCCGCTCCATTGGGGCCCGCAGCCTGCAGAGCGTTAAAAATCTCGTTCTCGTAATTCACTGGTGATAGCTGAAATAAAAAAGGGCCACATCCGTATCTGCCGGATGCGACCCTCCTCATCTTTTTCTTATTTAAGCAAGAACGACCTTGTCATCCTCGTCTTTGATCTTGCCTTCCTTGAAGAGCCAGCCCATGCCTACCAGAACCTCCTCCTCGGTTATCTTGGCACTCTTGGCTATCTCGGCTACTGACATAGGCTTCTCTGCCGTGGCCAAAGCCTGGTACACATCACCAGCCTTGAAGCCTACATTCTCGGCGTTCAGCACTACACTGCCCTTCACAGCAGCTTTCTTTGTAGTAGTCTTCTTTGCGGCAGTACTCTTCTTGGTTGCGGCTGCCTTTGTTGTCTTCTTTTCTGTCATAGTTTAGTAATTTTTTATATTTGCCGCCTCTCGTTCATCTTTACGGCGTTATTTGCAATACAAAGATAACACTTTATTTTACAAATGTCCAAATATTTCATTAAAAACATGACAAAACTCACTCTAATTGTAATGTTTTCTGCCTATGCTTGACGCAAGTCAACCTTTATTTGCAACTCGTCCAACTGCTTAGGAGCCAGCTCTGAGGGCGCATCGAGCATCACGTCGCGGCCAGAGTTGTTCTTGGGGAAGGCGATGCAGTCGCGGATAGAGTCGAGGCCAGCCATGATAGACACGAAGCGGTCAAGTCCGAAGGCGAGTCCTGCGTGAGGTGGCGCACCGTACTTGAAGGCATTCATCAGGAAGCCAAACTGAGCCTCGGCACGCTCTTTGGTAAAGCCGAGTATCTTGAACATCTTCTCCTGGAGGTTAGAGTCGTGAATACGGAGTGACCCGCCACCCACTTCGATGCCGTTGCACACGAAGTCGTATGCCTTAGCGCGCACCTGCTCGGGATGTTCGTCCAGCAAGGGTATATCGTCAGGATTGGGCATGGTAAAGGGATGATGGGTGGCCATGAGGCGCTGCTCCTCGTCGCTCCACTCAAACAGGGGGAAGTCTACTATCCACAGGCACTCGAACTTGTTCTTGTCGCGAAGCCCCAGCCTATCGGCCATCTCCAGTCTGAGCGCGCAGAGCTGCGTCCGTGTCTTGTTCACGGCACTTCCGCTGAGTATCAGTACCAGGTCGCCGTCATTGGCCTTGGTCTGCTTCTTCACCTCGGCCAGCACGTCGGCACCATAGAACTTGTCTATAGAACTCTTGGTGGTTCCGTCGGCGTTGTACTTGATGTATACCAGTCCCTTGGCACCTATCTGCGGCTTCTTGACAAACTCGGTAAGCTCATCTATCTGCTTGCGGCTATAGCCGGCGCATCCGGGCACGCAGATGGCCCCTATATAGGCGGCCTCGTTGAACACCGAGAAGTCTGACTTGCCTGCGAAGGTGTCCTTGAGCTCTACGAACTCCATGCCGAACCGCAAATCGGGCTTGTCTGAGCCAAACCGCTTCATGGCCTCTTGCCACGTCATCTGCTGTAGCTTGGCCGGCAACTCTACCCCACGCACTTCGCGGAACAGCATACGGCACATATCCTCGAAGATGCCTGTTACATCCTCCTGGTCGACAAAGCTCATCTCGCAGTCTACCTGAGTAAACTCGGGCTGACGGTCTGCACGCAAGTCCTCGTCACGGAAGCACTTGGCAATCTGGAAGTAGCGGTCAAAGCCGGCCACCATCAGAAGCTGCTTCAGGGTCTGCGGACTCTGTGGGAGGGCATAGAACTGGCCCGGATTCATGCGCGAAGGCACCACGAAGTCGCGCGCGCCCTCGGGAGTAGACCCTATCAGGATAGGGGTCTCGACCTCGATAAACTGGCGAGCATCGAGGAAGTTGCGGATGAGTATCGTCATGCGGTGGCGCAGCTCCAGGTTCTTGCGGACGGTGCTACGGCGCAGGTCCAGGTAACGGTATTTCATACGGAGGTCGTCGCCGCCGTCTGTATTGTCCTCTATCGTAAAGGGAGGCACGGCACTGGGGCTCAGCACGTTCAGCTCAGAGGCCAGTATCTCTATATCGCCCGTGGCTATCTTGTCGTTCTTGCTCTGGCGCTCGCTTACCTGGCCTTTTACCTGGATACAGTATTCGCGGCCCAGATGGTTAGCCTGGTCACAGAGGCCTTTGTCGGCCGACTCATTGAACACGAGCTGTGTAATGCCGTAACGGTCACGGAGGTCAACGAATGTCATTCCGCCCATTTTTCTTACTTTCTGCACCCAGCCGGCCAGCGTTACCTGCGTACCAGCGTCCGACAGACGCAGTTCTCCACACGTTTTAGTTCTATACATAGTATATAATGTTTATTTTCTTTCTTGCAAAATTACAACATTTGTGATGAAACACAAAACAAATCACCTATTAATCCTTACGACCATCAGAATTTAGCCCGATACTGGCGGGCGCACTGCCAGGTGGAAACGCTGGCTCCGTCCGCATACCGGGGATGTATATCCCTGAAGCGCCCGTGTGTGTACCGGGGCTTCGGACGGAGCTGGCTATGGTGGGCCAACGGAAATTAACTGGGCACCGATGTGTCTTGTACAATGGATGGGCAAGGTGGAAGCGCCAAATAGCCTCCTGTCCTGTATCGTAAAGATTTTTCTGACATTGCATAAATATACATTTCTGACGTTTCGGCCTTGGGCGAGGGCTTTTCGACCTTCTGTAATTTGTATGTACGCTCGCCGAGGAGGTAGCGGCGGCGAAAACGGCCATTTTTCGACCGCCCGAAAACCATCGTTTTTTTGCTCGCGATGGTCATTAGAATCGTAATGACCGTCGCGAGCAAAAAAATGACCATCGCGATGCCTCCGGAAACCATCCTCAAAAGAGCTGAAAATAGGGTCTGGAAAGGCGCAAAATGCCTCTATTTTGTAAAAGATTGCTACTTTTATGCCCCTCGCGCTACCCCAAAACACCCCAGACTGCCTCAAAAATCGTCCTGGTTTGTTGAAAATTCCCGAGAATTATGCCCCGAAAAAGGGTCGTTACGACTGTATATTTATACATTATCATCGCTCGTTTTGCATAAATATACAGCTGCGTGTAAAGGTTTTTCTATGGTTTGCGCCATGGTTATGGCAATGGCTGAACCTATGGCATTTCCCTTGACGGGTATGGCCCCGCTGCCATGGTCTGCGCTCGGCGTGACCATGGCAGCGGGGCCATACCCGTCAAGAACTACGCGCGCTGAAAGCGCAGCCTTCATGGAGCCTGGGGCTACGTCCCAGGCTCCATAACCAGCAAAGTATTATCTTAGTACACCTTTACCGCCTTGCCGTTGATGATGTAGGGCGTCTGCGGTTTCATCCATTCGGGCATGGGGGCACCCTTCAGGTAGTAGTCGAAGAAGTCAGAGAGACGCATGCTGAGGTCTTTGGTATTCTTGCGGTTAATCAGGTTGTGGCCCTCACGGTTGTACTCCAGCAGCCAGGCAGGTTTGCCCAGGCGGCGCAGGCCCATAAACATCTCGATGCCCTGATAGTAAGGCACGGCACCATCGGCATTGTTGTGCATGATGAGGACAGGTGTCTTGACCTTAGGGAAGTCGAAGAGGGGCGAGTTCTCGATATACAGGTCGTAGCCACTCCACAAGTCCTTGCCTATACGGCTCTGCGTCTGCTCGTACTGGAACTGTCGGCTCATGCCCGAGCCCCAGCGTATGCCGCCATAGGCACTCGTCATGTTGCACACAGGGGCACCGGCACCGGCGGCGGCAAACATGTCGGTATGGGCAATGAGGTAGGCCACCTGGTAGCCGCCCCAGCTCTGGCCCTGGATGGCCATGTGCTTGCTGTCTACCCACTTGTAGGCCGTCAGGGCCTTGGCACCGGCCACTATGCAGTTGTAGGCCGACTTGCCGGGGTGTCCATCCTTGTACACGATGTCTGGGACGAACACCACGTAGCCGTTGCTGACAAAGTAGGCTATGTTAATGATGCTCCGGCTGGGCGCTGGAGTCTTGTAGGTGTACAGGGTCTCGCTGTTGCGCTCGTAGAAGTATATCATTACGGGGTATTTCTTGGCCGGGTCAAAGTTGTCGGGCTTGTACAGGATGCCATCGAGTTTGGTACCGTCAAACGCCTTCCACTGGAACAGTTCGGCCGACCCCCACAGGTAGTCCTGCTGCTGCGGGTTGATGGCGCTGAGCCGCTGGGTGTCGCTCCCGTGTCCGAGGTACAGGTCCATGGGCTCACGGAAGTTGCCCCGGCGCACCAGATAGCTGTCGGCCGAGTCGGCCAGGGCGAAGTTGGTGTAGCTGTATTTGCCGTAGAGCACGTGGCGCACGTGGCCCTCGAAGTCAGTCTGGGCGATGCCGTTCTCCTTGGTACGGTAGTTGAATACCCGCAGGTACACGGGGCGGGTGCGGTCTATGCCAGGCTGGTCGCCAAAGCGGCGGGTGTTGATGTAGCGGTACTGGATGCTGTCCTGGCGGCCCTTGCCGCCCGTCAGGCTGAAGGGCTTGCCACCATTGACGGGCACATACCACAGGTCGAACCGGTCGGTGAGCACCACGCCCTGTCCGTCGGCCGTCCACTCTACACCCGAGTAGGGCGTGGCGTACAGGGGCACGTCATTGTCCTCGTTGTACATCTTCACCCCGAGCTGGGCGCTGATGTCGGTTATCTTGCGGGTCGATGTGTCGATGAGCATCCACTGTCCTTTCTCCAGGTCGAAGTACACGGCATACTTGCCGTCGGGCGATATAGACTCGCCCACCATCTTGCCCTCGGTGAGGGGCGTGTGGTGGCCGGTGTTCAGGTCTACCAGCGACAGGCGGTTCACCACCACCTGGTTCCACTGTTGCTCCAGGATGCGTCCCGTCTTGTCGGACGACAGGCCTATGCGGTCGTTGGGGCCGTCAGAGGTACGCACTATGTCGTAGTAAGAACGCCCTATCTGTATGGCCTTGCCCTCGTCGTTTACCGTGCAGGTCACGCAGCTCGTGCCGTTCTTCAGCTCGCCCACCTTGAACATCGGCGGAATGAGGTCGGCGTCGTACCGCCATATATTGGGCTCCGCGGTCTCGAAGTCGTACTGGTCCTTGGCATCGGGGGCCACGTATGGCTGTATTCCGAAGTATATCCGGTTGGTGCGGCCGTTGTAACGGGGATTGGACTTGTCGGTAAGGCCCCAGCCCTGGATGAGCTGGGCCGCCTCGTCGCTGCTTACCACCGTGCGCAGGCCGCCGCCTATGCGGTACTCGTACAGGCTGCAATGCTTGCTGCCCGTGGTGGTGGTGTCGTTGGCCGCCATGAACAGCAGGCGGTCGCCCTGACGGTTGAACTTCAGCCCCGCAATGTACTTGGCCTTGGCCGATATGTCGGTCGTGGCCTGCTGCTGCAGGTCCATCAGCCTCAGCACGTTGCTGTCCTTACTGTCCTTGGCCACATAGGCCATCCAGCGGCTGTCGGGGGTTACCTCGTAGGCGGCCGCACAGTGTACGCGCAGCGTGTCGCCCGTACCGAGGTAGTATATCATCATGTCGTTGGCTGCATCCTTGTTCACCTTGGGTGCCTCGGGCGCCTTTTCGCCCTTTTTGGCTTTCTTGGCCTTCTTGTTCTTGGCGGCTGTGGCTGTGGCCGTGGCGGGCAGCGTCTTGGTGCTGAGGGCGAAGAGCACGGCCGACTGGGCGTCGCGTCCCATCTTGTAGCTGGTCACATTGGCAAACTTGGTTGTCTGGCCGTCGGCTGTGGCTATGATGACCAGCGAGTCCTTGGGCATGTTTTCGGCTTTCTTCTTCTTAATCTTGGCATTGCGCGTCTCGGCATAGGTAGGCTTTATCAGCGCCACCACGTGGGCCTCATCGGCCGTTATCTGTGGCCGGTAGCCCCGCGGTATAACCGTGGTCTGGCCAGTCTGGTTGTTTCTTACGTAGAGATGGCCGTCGCCATCCTGTGGGTTGACTTCCCAGGCGGTAACCTTGCCAAAGGCCGACAGGGTAGAGGCGCCTATGCTCTGCCAACTATCGTACACCGAGTGGGTAAGCGGTTTTTTCTGGCAGAACGACGTCTGCCAGCTGGCTGCCAGTAGCAGTGTGAGTGTGAAAAATTTACGCATATCTTTTGAATGATTTAGTCTGATGAATTTA
>CAKPRX010000041.1 GCA_934183135.1 uncultured Prevotella sp. | reverse complement strand
CCCCGACTTCGAACTGTATGAGAAAGACTGTACCCCCGTGGCCTTCAAGGACGCCGGGGATGTAGAGGCTGCTGCCGGCCTGGCCTTTGGCTGGTCGCAGAGCCCCGAGGATTTCGACGGCGATGCCCGCGGACTGGTCCAGACCACCAAGAACTATCATGGCAACGCGCTCTACTACTGCAGCCAGGCCACTTTCCCCGACGAGTTCAAGTTCTACCAGCGTATTCCCGCTGCCAAGCTCACCCCCGGACTCTACAAGGTGTCCTGCCTCATGTGGGTCGAAAAGGACATGTACGGCAGTACCTGCCTCTATGCCAACAAGAACGTGAAGTACTACACCACGGCCGGCTACTACAAGGGCAAGGCCATCGTGGACACCGACGAGGAGCGCGGCTTCTCTGACTATGCCGGCGGCAACTCCACGGCACGCTGGATGCGCCCTGTCTTCGTCTACGTACAGGTGGCCGAGGGCGAGGACCTGGAGATAGGCATCCGCACCAGCAGCTTTAACAACGGCTCCAACACCAAGAACGCCGGAACCTTCTCGGTCGACGACTTCCACATCGAGAAAGTACTCTCGCAGCCTGGCAAGACCCCTACCGAGTTCTCGGCCGAGGTGCTCCAGAACAATGACTTCGAACTTAACTCAGAGGGCGAGCCCTTCAGCAGTGTAGGCAAGAGCACCTGGTGGAAATGGGACGACATAGCCCCCAGCGGTGGCGTCTTCGGCTGGGACACCAGTACCGTTACCGACAACTGTGGCCTCACCAATGGCGGTGGCAAGGCTCAGAACATCAGCGGCAAGCTCACCTACTGGATTAATTCTAAGGGCGAGCCCATCCCTGACGACTACACCTTCAGCCAGACAGTCTCGGCTGCCGACCTCGACCCCGGTATCTACGAGCTTAGCGCCCGTATCTGGTCCTTTACTACCCAGTACGGCAAGGGCCGCCTCTTTGCCGACAACGGCAACGAGACCGATGTGGCCTACTATGGCGTGGAAAGTCAGTACGAGGGCAATGTAGAGGATGGCGAGAAGGCCACCTTCTTCGGTTACCCTGGCTCTAATGCCAATGGCTATCGCCGCCATGAGGAGATGTTTGTCAACATTCCTGTCGATGACAATGTAGACAATGTACAGGTGGGCATCAAGAGTGGGGCAGGCGTGGCCGCCGCGGCTGGCCATGGCGTTATGCACCTCGACTTCGTGCGCTTCTACAAAGTGTCTAACCTGCCTATGACCCTCGATGCCGACGACAACACAGGCGCCTCGCTCAGCGCCAAGAAAGACATGCGCGTAACCCTGAAGCGCCGGTTTGACAACAAGTCATGGAACACCGTGTGCCTGCCCTTCGCCCTGGACGCAGCCGACATTACCGCCATCTTCGGCAAGGGTGCCCGCGTGGCCGCCTTTACCGGCGTTAAGGGCACCGACCTGCTCTTTACCACGGTCGACAGGATGGAGGCCGGCAAGCCTTACATCATCCAGCCTACCGATGTGCTCCCCTCGCCTATGGTTATCGACGATGTCAACATTACCGCCACCGAGGCTGCCAGCGTAGAGCAGGGCGGCTACACCCTGCAGGGCAGCTTTGCCCCGATGGCTGTCAGCGCGGCCGACAACACCAAGCAGGTGCTCAGCACCACGGCCGACGACAACCAGCTCACGGTGCCTGGCCAGGACGGCACGGTAGCCGGCTTCGGTGCCATCGTGCTCAATCCGGCCAAGACCGCCGGCCTGCGTATTCTCATCGATGGTGTGGCCACCGGCATCACCGCTCCCGGCATAGCCACCGGCGAGGGTGCCGCCAGCGACCGTATCTACAATCTTAACGGTCAGCGCGTAGACCAGCCTGTCCGTGGCGTCAACATCGTTAACGGCAAGAAGATTATCAGGAAGTAGCCTGCCACGGGCCGCCCTGATGGGCAGCCCCGTACGGTAGATATATATATCAGGGGTGGCCTCCGTCCGCAGTTGTGTCAGTACACGTGCGGTGGGGGCCACCCTCTTTTAGTGTAGTCCGGGCTGACGGAAAGACAGCCGGGTAGCATTGTAAATATTTTTCTGATAATGTATAAATATACATTTTCAGTGTTTCGGCATCGGGCGAGGGCTTTGTGGCCTTCTGTAGTTTGTCTGTATGCTCGCCGAGGGGGCAGCGGTGTCGAAAAAGGCAATTCTCAGACCGCCCGGAAACCATCATTTTTTTGCTCGCGATGGTCATTAGGATCGTAATGACCATCGCGAGCAAAAAAATGACCATCGCGGCGGCTCCGAAAACCGACCTCGGAAGAGCCGGAAATAGCGGCTGAAAAGGCGCCAGACGTCCCTGTTTTGTAAAATGTCGTTACTTTTGCAGTCCTCGCGATGCCCCGAAACGGCCCCGAAGGCCCCGAAAACAGTCCTGGATGGTTGGGTTTTTCCGGAAATAGTGCCCCGAAAAACGACTGTTATGGCTGTATATTTATGCAAAACCGCTGCCCGTTTTGCATAAATATACAGTCGCGTGTAAAGGTTTTTCGCGGTCGTCACCGCGACTATGCCAGCGACAGAAGCCATGTCCTGTCTTATGACAGCCACGGCCCCGTACAGGGGTGCCGTAGCTGGGTGGGCATAAAAAAAACTTGGTTATTTCTTTTGTAGTGTCTACGGCATGCACTATCTTTGCAGAAAAATCAGATGATATGACTACCAGCGACAGCATTGTGATTATCCCCACATATAACGAGAAGGAGAACATCGAGAAGATTGTCCGTGCCGTGTTTGCCCTCCCCAAGTGTTTCCATATCCTGGTTATCGACGACGGCAGCCCCGACGGCACCGCCCAGATAGTACACAGGCTGATGGACACCGAGTATGCCGACCGCCTGTTTATCATTGAGCGTAGCGGCAAGCTGGGCCTGGGCACCGCCTACATCACAGGCTTCAAGTGGGCCCTCGGCCATGGCTACGAGTATATCTTTGAGATGGACGCCGACTTCAGCCACGACCCACAGGACCTGCCCCGTCTCTACGCGGCCTGCCACGACGAGGGCTACGACGTGGCCATCGGCTCGCGGTACGTCAGTGGCGTCAACGTGGTCAACTGGCCCATAGGGCGTGTGCTGATGAGCTACTTCGCGTCTAAGTATGTGCGCTTCGTGACAGGCTTCAAGGTTCACGACACCACGGCCGGCTTCAAGTGCTACCGTCGCCGCGTGCTGGCCACCATCCCCCTGGACAAGATAAGGTTCAAGGGCTACGCCTTTCAGATAGAGATGAAGTACACAGCCTACAAGATAGGTTTCAGAATCAAGGAGGTGCCCGTAATCTTCGTGAACCGCCGCGAGGGGGTCAGCAAGATGAGCGGGGGCATCTTCGGCGAGGCTTTCTTCGGCGTGATGCGTCTGCGCTGGGATGGGTGGTTCCGCAAGTATCCGGCCCTGCCCAAGGACTAAGTAGACTTCCCCCCGGGAGCGGGGGTGCCAGATATGACTATACAAGAGCTAAGTACGCTATACGGAGCGTGCCCCCAGGCGGGTGCGCTCGTTAAGGTTCTGGCCGATGTCTCGGTGGCCCGCATATTCATGCAGGGCATCCAGGCATCGGCCACACCGTTATTGTTTGCCGGCGTGGCCGACCGCCTCGGTCAGTCGGCCGTGTTCATACTGCCCGATGCCGACGAGGCAGGCTATTTCTACCACGACCTTACCCAGGTGCTGGGCCAGGAGCGGGTACTCTTCTTCCCGTCGGGTTACCGCCGCTCGGCCAAGTACGGCCAGCGCGACGCCGCCAATGAGATACTCCGTACCGAGGTGCTGAGCCGCGTTACCTCGCTGGGCGACAGCGGCTCACGCCCTGTCTACGTGGTGACCAGCCCCGAGGCCCTGGCCGAGCTGGTAGTGTCCAGGAAGAACATAGACGACCGGCGTGTACACCTGGCCGTAGGGCAGACGGTAGACATAACGGCCGTGGTACACCGGCTGCGCGAGCTGGGCTTCGAGATGGTAGACTACGTGTACGAGCCCGGGCAGTTTGCCCAGCGCGGCAGCATCATCGATGTGTACTCATACTCCTGCGAGTATCCCTTTCGAATAGACTTCTTCGGCGACGAGATAGACACTATCCGTACCTTTGAGGTCCAGGACCAGCTGTCACGGGACCGCAAGACCGAGATAGACATTCTGCCCGAACTGACAGCCACCTCGGCCGAGCGCGTGCCGTTCCTGCGGTTCATACCGGCCGACACCCTGTTGGTGGCACGCGATTTCAGCTACCTTACCAGCGTGGTGGGACGTATATACCAGGACGGCTTCTCGTCGCAGGCACTCACCGAGCGGTTAGAGGGAGCCACCGAGATGGAGCGCGACCAGATAATGCGCGAAATGCGTAAGGAGTGGGCGCTGTGTGCCCCCTCGCAGTTTGCCGAGGACATGGCCGCCTTCAGACAGGTGGCCTTTGGCCCCAATGCCGGCGACCGCATAGACGATGCCGACCGCGACCACAGTGCCGTGCTCCGCTTCGACATCACCCCTCAGCCCCTCTACCACAAGAACTTCGACCTGCTGCGCCAGTCTCTTGAGGACTATATGCTACGCGGCTATCGCCTCTACATCCTGGCCGACAGCGCCAAGCAGCAACAGCGTCTGCGCGAGATATTCGCCGAGATGGGCAGCGACCGCGAGCGCGCCTCGTACGACGCCCAGCGTGGCGGCATCGACTTCGAGGGCGTAGACCACACCCTGCACGGCGGATTTGCCGACAATGACCTGCGTATCTGCTGTTTTACCGACCACCAGATATTTGACCGCTTCCACAAGTACAGTCTGCGCAGCGACCACGCCCGTACGGGCAAGATGGCGCTTACCATGAAGGAACTCTACGAGCTGGAACCTGGCGACTACATCGTCCATGCCGACCTCGGCATCGGCAAGTTTGGCGGCCTGGTGCGTGTGCCCGTCGGCGACAGCTACCAGGAGGTGATACGCATCATCTATCAGCACAACGACAAGGTGGATGTGTCCATCCACTCGCTCTATAAAATCAGTAAGTACCGCCGGCAGGACACCGGCGAGCCTCCCCGCCTCTCCACCTTGGGCACGGGGGCCTGGGAGCGCCTCAAGGAGCGCACCAAGAAGCGTATCAAGGACATAGCCCGCGACCTCATCAAGCTCTATGCCCGCCGTCGCCACGAGAAAGGGTTCTCTTATAGTGCCGACACCTTTATGCAGCACGAGCTGGAGGCCAGTTTCCTCTACGAGGACACCCCCGACCAGCTCCGCGCCACCCAGGATGTCAAGGCCGACATGGAGCGGGCCCGCCCCATGGACCGCCTGGTCTGTGGCGACGTGGGGTTTGGCAAGACCGAGGTGGCGGTACGCGCGGCGTTCAAGGCAGCCTGCGATTCCAAGCAGGTGGCCGTCATGGTGCCCACCACGGTACTCGCCTTTCAGCACTATCAGACCTTCCGCAACCGGTTGAAGAACTTTCCCGTGCGGGTAGACTATCTGAGCCGGGCCAGGACCGCCAGGCAGACCTCGCAGGTGCTCCGAGACCTGGCCGAGGGCAAGATAGACATCCTGGTGGGTACCCACAAGCTGATAAGCAAGACCGTGAAGTGGAAGGACTTGGGCTTGCTCATCATAGACGAGGAACAGAAGTTTGGCGTGTCGACCAAGGAGAAACTGCGCACGCTGAAGACCAATGTAGACACCCTCACCATGTCGGCCACGCCCATTCCGCGCACGCTGCAGTTCTCCCTGATGGGTGCCCGGGATATGAGCATCATCCGCACGCCGCCACCTAACCGATACCCGGTACACACGGAGGTAGACACGTTCGACTATGGTATCATAGCCGAGGCCATCAACTTTGAGATGAGCCGCAACGGGCAGGTGTTCTTTGTCAACGACCGCATATCTAACCTGCCTGAGATAGCCCGGGTTATCAATAAGTATGTGCCCGACTGCCGGGTGGCCATAGGCCATGGCCAGATGCCGCCCGAGGAGCTGGAGAAGGTCATCATGGGCTTCATCAACTACGACTACGACGTGCTGCTCTCTACCACCATCGTGGAGAACGGCATAGATATATCCAATGCCAATACCATCATTATCAATGATGCGCACAGGTTTGGCTTGTCGGACCTGCATCAGATGAGGGGACGCGTGGGGCGCAGCAACCGCAAGGCATTCTGCTACTTGCTGGCTCCACCCAAGGCGGCCCTGACGCCCGAAGCCCGTCGCAGGTTAGAGGCGCTGGAGAATTTCTCCGAGCTGGGCAGCGGTTTCAACCTGGCCATGCAGGACCTGGACATCAGAGGAGCCGGCAACCTGCTGGGAGCCGAACAGAGCGGGTTTATGGAAGACCTGGGCTACGAGATGTACCAGAAGATACTCTCGCAGGCTGTCTCTGAGCTCAAGAACGATGAGTTCCAGGACCTGTATGCCGAGGATATGGCGCAGGGAAAGGACGTGAGCGGCGAGTTCGTGGCCGACTGTACCATAGAGAGCGACCTGGAGATGTACTTCCCGGATGCCTACGTGCCGGGATCGAGCGAGCGTATGCTCCTGTACCGTGAGCTGGACAACATAACCGAAGACCGCGACCTGGATGCTTATCGCCAGCGGCTGATAGACCGTTTCGGCCCCATTCCCCATGAGGGCGAGGAACTGATGCAGGTCGTCTCGCTGCGCCGGTTAGGCAAGCGGCTCGGCTTTGAGAAGATTATCCTGCGCCAGGGCCGTATGGCGCTCCAGATGGTGGGCAACCCTGACAGCATGTACTATCGCAGCGCAGCCTTTGGGCGTGTGCTCGACTTTATGGCGGCCCATCCGCGGCGCTGCGACCTCAAGGAGGTCAAGGGGCGGCGCCTCATGCACGTGTCGGAGATAGCCACGGTGGGCGAGGCGGTGGCCGTGCTCAGGCAGATAGACGAGACCCAGGCACAGGACGGCAACTTATAGATATGGGCTTATGACGATAGTGATTACCATACTGGTCTACTTCTGCGCGCTGCTCGGCTTCAGCAGGCTTACGGCGCGCCGTTCGGACAACGATACGTTCTTCCGCGCCAACCGGCGGTCGCCGTGGTACATGGTGGCGTTTGGCATGGTGGGCGCATCCATATCGGGCGTAACCTTTGTGTCGGTACCGGGCATGGTGGCTGCCACCGATATGACCTATCTGCAAACCTGTATGGGGTTTATCGTGGGCTACTTTGTCGTGGCTTATGTACTGCTGCCCATCTACTACCGTTACGACCTTACCACCATCTATTCCTATCTCAGCCTGCGGTTAGGCCGGCGTTCCTATCTGTCGGGTGCCTCGTTCTTCCTGCTGTCCAAGATGACAGGGGCAGCGGCCCGCTTCTATGTAGTGTGTATTATCCTGCAGCGCTTCGTGTTCGATGGCATGGGCATACCGTTTGCGGTGACCGTGCCCATAATGGTGGCGCTGATATGGCTTTACACCCGGCGTGGGGGAGTGAAGACCCTGGTATGGACCGACTCCTTTCAGACGCTCTGTATGTTTGCCGCGCTGATACTCATCATCGTCCATGTGATGGGTGCCTTGGATATGGACCTGCCCACGGCTGTGCATGCCGTGGCGGCCAGCGCGCATAGTAAGGTGTTCGTGCTGGACGACTGGCTGTCGCGCCAGAACTTTTTCAAGCAGTTTCTGAGTGGTGTGTTTATCGTGGTGGTGATGACGGGACTGGACCAGGACATGATGCAGAAGAACCTGACGTGCAAGACGCTGCGCGAGGCCCAGAAGGACATGTGTTCCTATGGTTTCGCCTTCCTTCCGGCCAATCTGCTGTTTCTCTCCTTAGGTATTCTGCTTACCTTGCTGGCCGGCCAGACGGGCGTGAGCGCCACCGGCGATGACCTTTTGCCGGCCTTTGCCGCCTCGGGGTTGTTGGGCAATACCGTGGTGGTGCTGTTCACCATAGGCATAGTCGCCGCGTCGTTCTCCAGTGCCGACTCGGCCCTTACGGCCCTTACCACTTCGTTCTGTGTAGACCTGTGCGGACGCTCGGCCGATGAGCGGCTCCGCCGTAAGGCCCATGTGGGCATCGCGGTGGTGTTCATGGTCTTTATCCTGCTGTTCCGGATGTTCAATAATACCAGTCTGATAGACGCTATCTACGTGATGTGCTCCTATACCTACGGTCCGCTGCTGGGCATGTTTGCCTTTGCCCTGCTTACCCGTAGGGCGGTGGCCGACCGCTGGGTGCCTTATGTCGCGGTGGCCTCGCCCGTCATCTGCTGGGTAGTAGAGGGGCTTACCACCGCCTTGACCACCTACCGCTTCGGCTACGAGCTGCTCATGCTCAATGGGGCGCTGACCTTTGCAGGACTGTGGGCCGTGAGCCGCCGGACTAAAGGATGAGGACGCGCACTTCGGCGTTGTCCATACGGGGCACCTGGCTCATGGGCTTCTGATAGTACACGCTCTGGATGGCCTTGTTGATGATGCCGTGGCCCACGGCCAGTACGGTCTGGTCTGGGTAGGTTATCCGCAGCCATGTCAGGAAGTTCTGGGCCCGCGAGAGCATGCGCTCTAATGACTCCACGTTGGCTGGCCATTCGCGGTCGGCCAGCGAGGGAATGTACTCGCCCGTGAAGTCGCCCCAGTCGCGTTCTCTCAGCAGCGGTGTCTCCGTTACCTCCTTGCCCCGGGGCTCTGCCAGGATGCGGGCCGTCTGCACAGCCCGGTTCAGGTCGCTCGATACAAAGGCATCGACGGCCGTGTCCTTCAGCCTGTCGCGCAGGGCCCTGGCCTGAGCCACTCCCTGTTCGTTAAGCTCGCCCTGTGTCTGTCCCTGCATAATCTGCCGGGCATTGTCTACCGTCTCGCCGTGTCGTACTAAGTATAATGTGGTCATAATGGGTTGTTAAAGTCATAAAAAAGTCCGTAAATATTGCACAGGCAGCAGATTGTTTGTACATTTGCAGCCGTCACAACTATAATAATAGGTATAATGAAAGCCATACAGAGTTCTGTTTTCCGTGCGCTGTGCGCCATCGTGGTGGGCGTACTGCTTATAGAGTATCGCGAAGACACCGTGAGGTGGATAACCATCCTTACGGGTGTCATGTTCTTCCTCTCGGGAGTTGTCTCCATCGTGTCGTATTATGCTGGCCGTAAGCAGGCTGATGGCATCCAGGTCTACGATGCCGACGGCCGTCTGTTAAGCGGTTACCGCCAGTCGTTTCCCATCGTAGGGCTGGGCAGTGTTATCCTGGGCGCGGTTCTCGCCATGATGCCCACCACCTTTGTTACAGGCATCGTGTATGTCTTTGCCGCCATACTTATCCTCGGGGCCATTAACCAGATGATGGTGCTGGCCCGTGTGAACCGCATCGCCTCCGTGGGGCTGTTCTACTGGGTAGCCCCCTCTGTCATCCTGCTGGTGGGTGTGGTGGCCATGGCATGGCCCGAGGCCATAGCCAGTGCGCCGCTGCTGGTTATAGGCTGGTGTATGCTGGTTTATGGTGTCACCGAGTGTGTGAATGTCCTGAAGACCCATGCAGAGCGTCGCCGCTGGGAACGCCGGAAACAGGCCGCCTCTGCCCAGAAGGGCCAAGAGGCTTCCCTGTCGGATGCGGGTTCGGCCCAGGCCGAGGGCAGCTCTTCCGAGAAAGAGGGTAGGGATGCCGAGTAGCACCCCGTCAGCCTACTTTCTCGACTAAGCGCTCTATGTAGTCGCACATCATGCGTATGCCCTTCACGTTCTCACCTCCCTGCGGGATGATGAGGTCGGCGTAGCGCTTGGTGGGCTCTATAAACTGCTCGTGCATGGGCTTGAGCACCTTGAGGTAACGCTCTACCACCATCGAGACGGTTCGGCCGCGGTCAATGGTGTCGCGCTGGATGTTGCGGATAAGCCGCTCGTCAGAGTCGCAGTCTACGAATATCTTCAGGTCCATCATGTCGCGTAGTTTCTTGTTGATGAGCGTCATGATGCCCTCTATGATGATGACCGGCTTAGGCTCTACGTGTATCGTTTCCGGCAACCGGTTGCATATCAGGTACGAGTAGGTGGGCTGTTCGACGGCATGGCCGTTACGGAGCTCGTTGACATGATGTACGAGCAGCTTCCAGTCGAACGCGTCAGGGTGGTCAAAGTTGATGGCATGGCGTTCCTCGTCGGTCATGCCGATGTTCTCATTGTAATACGAGTCCAGGGGCACCACCGTGACGTAGTGTGGTGGCAGCGCCTCGACTATCTTTCGTACCACGGTGGTCTTGCCCGACCCCGTGCCTCCGGCTATGCCGATAATGGTTATGTCTTCCTTGTTCATAGTATCTATCTGAATATCTCGTCAAACATGCGGCCGTAGTATTCGGCCTTTTTCTCTACTTTCATGGGGTAAGCCCTACTGCTGCTGGGCTCTCGGTACAGCCGCAGTTGGCGTTCGCCGTAGGTGAAGGGTACCCATCCACCCATGGACGGCTGTCTGTCTATGCCATAGTGGGTGGCGAATAGGTGGGTGGCCAACTGGCCTGCGGTAAGTACGGCCTGGCACTCAGGCAGTGCCGCCAGCAGTCTGTCCAGGTCGGTGGGTTCTACTATCTCTAAGTCTTTGTCAGATGCCGTGCCCTTGGTGCGGCGCACACAGACGGCCGTATCGTAGATGGCCACGCCCTGCTGAGTCAGGAAAGTCTTGATGGCATCTAAGCGAAACGTTCGGCGCTCGCTATCTACGAAGTGTAGCTTGTCCTGGAAGAAGTGCAGCCCGAAGATGCGCCACATATCGTTAGAGAAGTTAGGATAGTACCACTCCATGCACCACCGCTTGGGCGCTGGCGGGAATGTGCCCAGCATGAGCAGCCGGGCATGGGGTGGCAGGAATGGCTCAAAGGGATGGCGCTCGGTGTCCACGGCTTACTGCGGTTTGTAGAAATAAGCCACAACGGGCAAGTGGTCCGAGTAGCCGTCAAGCCAGACACCGCCGGCAGTAGTGCGCTTGGGTGCGCCCTTGTATTTGCCGCTGCTCTGGATAAGGTAATCGCGGCGGAAGATCTGGGCTTTCCAGAACTTGAGCCCTTTAGTCTGCACCTTGGCTTCGCCCTTGCGTGTAAGCAGGTTGGGAGTCATCACAATCTGGTCAAACAGATTCCACGAGCCACTGTAGAAAAGCGTTCCGGTGCCGCTCTTGTGGATGTTGTACCAGGGGTTGTACATCTCGTCGTCGCCCACTTGCTCCTTGTCTTCTTTGGCCCCTAAGGCATCGTGCATGCTCTTGTCCTCGGGGTCGTCGTTCATGTCGCCCATAACCAGAATCTTGCAGGCGGGGTTCCGGCGCAGCAGCGAGTCCTTGATGGCGCGTACCTGGCTGCCGGCCAACTCGCGGTAGTACGAGGTACTGAAGCGGCTGGGCCAGTGGCACACGATAGCCGTGACGGGCTCGCCTGCCAGGACGCCCTCTACGGTGAGGAAACCACGGGTTACGAAGTTGCTGTCCTTGGGCAGTACCGGCACGTAGGGCAGTAGCTTGTAGCTGGTCACCTGGAACAGGGCCGGGTTGTACAGCAGCGCGCAGTCGATGCCTCGCCGGTCCGGGCCTTCTACATGTACGTACTTCATGCCCCTGGCCTTGAGCGCCGGCTGGCTTGTCAGCGCGTCCAGAACCTTGGCGTTCTCTACCTCGCTCAGTCCTATGAGTGCGCAGCCCACGTTGGGCAGCACGTCGGTACCCATGTCGGCCAGGGCCGTCGACATGTTTCTCAGTTTGTGTGAATATTTCAAGCCATCCCAGTGGTAACTACCATTAGGGAGAAAGTCGAAGTCGCGCTTGCCCACATCGTGGCAAGTGTCAAAGAGATTTTCCTGGTTGTAGAAGCCCACTGCATAGACGGAGAACTTCTTCTGGGCAGCGACCGAAAGGCATATCATCCATGCCGCTACGATCAAAAACATTTTCACGTTCTTCATTTTTCAGTTATTTTTTGCAAATATCGGAATTATAATTGATATTTCGCCATCTTTCTCTGAATTTTAATTAAAAAAACTTCATAATTAAAAAAATATTTCGTTACTTTGCAAGCACAATAATCATTATAAACAACACATCAACTATGCAAAGAAAGCTAAAATTGGCAGTGATAGCCATTTGTTACGCTCCGCTGACATTCGCTCAGGCTCCGTCGGGCGAAAAAGAGGTCGGCAGACCCGTAGACGAATCGGCCTTCACTTTTACAGAAGCGCAGTTGGGCGACGATGACGACATGACGCAGAATATCAGCATTCTGAACTCCAACACCAACTTCTATGCCAACAGCGTGGGTTATCTTTTCTCGCCTGTAAGGTTCCGCTATCGCGCGTTCAACCAGAGCTACAATGACATCTACATCAATGGTGCGCCTGTTAACGACATGGAAACCGGACAGTTCCGTTTCTCACAGATTGGCGGCTTGAACCAGCAGACCAAGAACGTTGATTTCTCTCTTCCTTTTGAAGACTGCAACTTTGGAATGGTCGGCATGGCCGGTAGCAACAACTATGACTTCCGCCCGGGCAACCTGCCCGTAGGCCACCGCGTCTCGGTGTCGGCAGCCAACCGCAACTATAACCTGCGTGGCATGTACACCTATAACTCAGGCTTCAACGAGCATGGTTGGGCTGTCTCGGCCGGCCTCACTTACCGTTGGGCTAAGCGTGGCTATGTCGAGGGCACTTTCTATAACGCCCTCTCTTACTTCGTGGGTGTCCAGAAGCTCTTTGGCGACAATCACTCGCTGTCTCTGGTTACCTGGGCCAATCCTACTGAGCGTGGCGCCCAGGGCTCTTCGACCGACGAGGTCTACTGGCTTACCAATAACCGTTACTATAACCCTTACTGGGGTTACCAGAACGGGCACATACGCAACTCGCGCGTAGTGACAGAGTACTCGCCATCGGCGCTGCTCACCTGGGACTGGGACATCAACAAGGACATGAAACTCACCACCACGGTGTTTGGCCGTTATGGCATGTACAAGAGCACCAAGCTCAACTATAACAATGCCGATAACCCCCATCCCGACTACTGGAAGGGGCTGCCCAGCTCTTACTTCTATGTCTGGGGCGACGACCCTCAGTACAGCTCGTACCGTACCAGCACGGCCTTGGCTGGCTGGACCACTGCCTACAACTACTGGCAGGACCCTGCTAACCAGCAGATTAACTGGAACCAGCTGTACTATGCCAACCAGCAGGTTTCCAAGGCTGGCCAGGATGCCCTGTACTTTATCCAGGCCAAGCACAACGACAACGCTACACTTACGTTGGCTTCGACGCTGACTACCAAGGAGACCAAGAACGCTACCTGGAACCTGGGATTTGTGCTCTCGACCAATAACGGTCATCACTACCAGACCATGGAGGACATGCTCGGTGCTACCACATTCCACAATGTTAATACTTACGCCCTGGGCAAGTATCCCGCTGGTTCTAACCAGGTCCAGTACGACCTCAACTCGATGGGCCCCAACAATGCGGGCCGCCTGGTTTACGAGGGCGACATCTTCGGGTATAACTACAACCTCTTTGTCAACAAGGGCAATGTGTGGAGCAACTACACCCTCAACAAGGGCCGTCTGCACTGGATGATAGCAGGCCGCTTGGGTGCTGTCTCTATGCGCCGCGAGGGCCACATGCGCAACGGTTTCTTCACCGAGAACTCCTATGGCAAGGGCGGCACCGCCCGCTTCGGCGAAGGTGGTGCCAAGACCAGCCTGAGCATCAATGCCGGTGGCGGCCATACCTTTATGCTGGGTGTGGGCTATCAGTGGAACGCCCCCAAGGCCAACACCGCTTTTGCCTCGCCTGAGATGAACAATGACTTTGTCCTCAACCTCAAGGATGAGCATGTGCTCAGCAGCGAGGTGGGCTACCAGTACGACGGAAGCTGGCTCCACGCCAACCTCAACGCTTACTACAGCCGTCTGGACCACGTTACCGAGTGGCAGAACTTCTACTTCGACGATATCAACTCTTTCTCTTATGTTTCTATGACCGGTATAAAGAAAGAGTACTACGGCGTGGAGCTTGGCCTCAAGTTCAAGCTGTCTTCTGCTTTCGATATCAACGCTGTCGGTACCATCAGCCAGGCTAAGAACATCAATAACGCGCGCGCACGTTACCTTATATCTACTGAAGGTACTTATACCGACGAGACTGTATATAATAAGGATATGCACGAGGCCGGAACGCCCCTTACAGCACTCAGCCTGGGCGTAAGCTACCATCAGGGTGGCTGGTTTGTTGACCTCAACGGCAACTACTACGACCGTATCTACCTCTCGTACTCTCCCTGTTTCCGTTATGAGAGCTCGCTCAAGAAACGTCAGAACATCTATGGCGACGTGTACGACAACGACGGCAACCTGCGCAAGTCGGCCGTTCAGCAGAGCCAAGGCAAGGGCGGTTTCATGCTCGATGCCAGCATTGGCCGCCTCATCCGCCTCAAGAAAGGACAGATTTCGGTCAACCTCAGCGTCACCAACGTGCTCAACAACCGCGACATCGTAACGGGCGGTTATGAGCAGAGCCGTAGCGACTACTCTAACGACAAGGTACGCGCCTATCAGTTCTCTAAGAACCCCAAGAAGTTCTACGCCTTTGGCCCTAACGGACTGCTGAACATCGCTTACAAATTTTAATAGCCATCACAGATATGAAATACATTAATAAATTAATGGCCGTAGGTGTCTGCGCTCTGCTTACCGCCTGTATGGGCAGCGACTATGCCGACCCGCAGATTACCGTGAATCCCTTTGGCAACAGCCAGATAGCAGAGACCAATGTGGTGAAGATAAGAGACCTTAAAAACAGCACCGATTTCAAGTTTGTCATAGCTAACGGTGCCTATAAGGAGGTCAAGAACGACATCAAGATCAAGGGCCGTGTTACGGGCAACGATGCCCAGAGCAACCTGTACAACATGATAACCCTCGAAGACTCTACCGGCGCCATCCTTATATCGGTGGCCCAGGGCGGAACCAGTGGCTTCATGCCCGTAGGCCAGGAGGTGCTCGTATCGCTCAAGGGACTGTACATCGGAGGCTATCGCAAGCAGGCCCAGGTGGGCACAGTGTACACCAGTACCAGCAATGGATCCTTGGGCATAGGCCGCATGAGCCGCCAGGAGTGGGCCGACCACTACAAGATAATCGGCACGGCCGACCCCGCAGCGCTGACCCCTACCGTGTTTGACGTGACCAAGCTGTCTGACGCTGCCTATCTGGAGGCCAATGCCGGCAAACTGATGATTATCAAGGGTGTAGAACTGGCCGATGCCGATGGCAAGAAGGTGTTTGCTCCCGATGATGGCAGTGTAACCCTGACGAGCAACTGTGCCAACCGCGCCCTGAAGGGCCTGGATGCCAACAGCATCGTGGTGCGTACCAGCACCTACGCCAAATTTGCCAATACGCCCATGCCTACCGGCAAGGTGAGCATCACCGGTATCTTTACCCGGTTCAACGACACCTGGCAGATACTGATACGTTCTGTCGACGACATCGTGTCCGATAATCCCTTTGAGGGCATCGCCGGTACCGGCGAGGGAACCCTGGAGTCGCCCTTCGACGTGACCCGCGCCCTGAGCATGATAGCCAACAGCGCCTACGAAGCCAGCAAGGAGTACTATGTATCGGGTACCATATCGAGTGTCAAGGAGGTAGACACCGGCAGCTTTGGCAACGCCACCTACAACATCTCTGACAACGGTCAGGACACCGATGTGCTCAACATCTTCCGTGGCTACTATATAGGAGGTGCCAAGTTTACCGCTACCGACCAGATTAAGGTAGGCCAGAAGGTGGTTGTGTCGGGTACGCTTACCCTCTACAACGGCACCCCCGAGATGAACAAGGGCAACCAGATAGTATCTATCAAGTAAATCATAATCAGCAAACCGAGAAAATAAATAATAAAAGATATGAAAAAGCTCATTTATTCCATGCTTGTTCTGGCAGCCGTTGCCTTAGGCTTCAGCAGCTGCGAGAATGTACCCATGCCTTATGGTTATCCATCTGGCGCTACGGACCCCACCAACCCCGACCTGCCAGCTACGGGCGAGGGCACCTTTGAGTCGCCTTACAATGTGGCTGCGGCCAATGCGGTTATCGCCGGTGGCGACTTTGACGGAACCAAGAACTTCTATGTTAAGGGTATCATCACCTCTATCGATGGCGAGGTGCCCAATACCTATGGCAATGCCACCTATTATATATCAGACAATGCCGATGCCTCTAACAAGCTGGAGGTTTACCGCGGCTACGGTTTCGACGGGGCCAAGATTACTTCTGCCGACGACATCAAGGTGGGCGATGAGGTCATCGTAATGGGCCAGCTGGTTAACTACAGCGGCACCTACGAGATAACCCAGGGCAGCAAGATAGTGTACCTCAACGGCAAGTCGACCGGTGGCGGCAGCAGCGCTACTCCCGAGGGCGAGGGCACCCAGGCCAGCCCCTACAATGTGGCTGCTGCACTCCAGGTGGTCAACGCCCTCGATGCCGATGCCCAGACCGAGACCGAAATCTATGTCAAGGGTAAGATATCGAGCATCAAGAATGTCGATACCGGCACCTATGGCAATGCCAACTACTATATCTCGGACGACGGTACCGAGAATGGCCAGATATACATCTTCCAGAGCCTCTATCTCGGCAAGGCCAAGTTTACCGCTGCCGACCAGATTAAGGAGGGCGACGAGGTAGTGGTCTGCGGCAAGTTTACCAACTACAAGGGCAACACCCCCGAGACCGTAGGCAAGGGCGGCTCGTACCTCGTGTCGCTCAATGGCAAGACCGATGGCGGCGGCACCACCCCCTCTACCGGCGAGGCCAAGGGCGATGGTACCCAGGCCAATCCCTACAACGCCGTAGCAGCCAAGAACTTTGCCGCCAAGCTGGAGCAGGGCGCCACCTCTGAGAGCGACGTGTACATCAAGGGTAAGATATCGAGCATCAAGTACAACTACTCCGCTCAGTATGGCACTGCCACCTTCAACATCTCTGACGACGGCCAGGCCGAGAACGAGTTTATCATCTACAGTGCCCTCTACCTGAACAATGCCAAGTACACCGAGGGCGACCTGCTCAATGTGGGCGACGAGGTGGTGGTCTGCGGCAAGGTTACCAACTACAACGGCACCCTTGAGACGGCCTCGCAGAAGAGCTATCTGTTCTCATGGACCAAGAACGGTGGCGGCACCACGCCTGCCGGCGATGCCGTAGAGCTTGCCGCTGGCGATTTCTCCTCGACCAATGCTGCCGATGTGGGCGATGTTACCGTCAAGGATGTCAAGTTCAGCTTCACTAAGGGCACCAACACCAACGCGCCTAAGTACTATACCGCCGGTGGCGGCACCATACGTATGTATCCTACCAACACGGTGGCCATTGACGCCGGCAGCAAGAAGATAGCCAAGATAACCGTAGTGTGCGACTCGTACAGCGGTACCAACTATACTGCCGAGGGCAAGGGCACCTGCTCGCCGGGTACAGCCTCGCTCGACGGGCTTACCTATACCTTCAGCGACATCAACGCGGCCAAGGTGACCATTACCAATGGCAATACCGGAACCGGTGGCGCCACCCAGATGCGTATCAAGACAATGACAATCACTTTCGCCAAGTAAAAAAAGTTGGCAAATCCTTTGGCAGGGTGCAGAATTATTCGTAATTTTGCACCCTGTACGTTTGAACCCATTAATAAACAACAAATAAGTAACAACAATGAAAAAAGGTATTCACCCAGAAAACTATCGCCCCGTCGTATTTAAGGATATGTCCAACGGCGATATGTTCCTCTCAAAGTCTACGTGCAAGACCAATGACACCGTAGAGTTTGAAGGCGAGACTTACCCAGTGGTAAAGATTGAAATCTCAAGCACCTCTCACCCCTTCTATACAGGTAAGAGCAAGCTCGTAGACACCGCCGGTCGTGTAGACCGCTTCATGAACCGCTACGGCAAGTTGAAGAAGTAATATATCTTTCGAATATATTCGTATGCGAGAGTGCGTCCCAATGTAGTTGCATATGCATTGGTACGCACTTTCTTTTTATCTATACCCTTATACCATTTGTCTATGAAAGCTATACTTAGTGCGCTTGCCGCCATTGGGCTGACCATCGCCCTGTGCGGCTGCGGCAGCGATGGCCCGGCCAACGGCAACCCTGGCGACGAGTCCCAGGGCACTGTTGCCAATGTCAACCGCAACGTAGTCAACTCCTCTACGCCTCACGAGGTAACCCGGTTAGAGTTCCCCCGGCTTCATGGCACCAACAGCATAGTCCTGGTACATCACACCGCTGGTGCCCACGATGTGAGCTACTCCTGCGAGTGGGACTATCAGAAGAAGTCGCAGCGATGGTCGTGCTGCGCCATGACCAGCCAGACCATTATGGGCGGTGCCGGCTATACCGGCAACTTCATAGAGGACCCCGACCTGCCCACGGCGATGCGCTTCAGCGATACCAGCGCCATGTACGCGCGCTCAGGGTTTACCCGTGGCCATATTATCGCCTCGGCCGATGTGCAGTACTCGCGCGAGGCCAATCAGCAGACCTTCTACTACACCAATATGCAGCCCCAGTATTACAATTTCAATGCCGGTGACAGCTACGAGGGCATCTGGGTGCGTATGGAGAACTGGGTCCGTAAGAAGGCCCAGTCGCTCCGTGATGGCGACACCCTCTTCGTGTGCAAGGGTGGCACCATTGATAACGAGAGCCAGATACTGAAGCGTGTCAACAACCAGCTTATAGTGCCGCGTTACTTCTATATGGCACTGCTTATGAAGTCGGCAGGCCAGTACAAGGCCATAGGACTGTGGGCAGAGCATAAGAGCACGGTCGACAAGAGCGAGGTGGCTTCGCATGCCATCACCATCGATGAGCTGGAGCGTCTTACGGGCATCGACTTCTTCTGTAATCTGCCCGATGACACTGAGCGCAAGGTGCAGGGAAGCCTCAGCCTGATAAGTTGGGGACTGTAGCCGTGTCTTACAGGTGGGCCGAGAACCGCCTTTCTGGGGGAGCGAAGTGCTCTGAAAGGTAAAAAAGAACGTTGCCCCCACCGCTCTGTATTGTAAGATTT
>CAKPRX010000040.1 GCA_934183135.1 uncultured Prevotella sp. | reverse complement strand
GCAGCAGCCGAGGGACCGCTCAGCACTGAGATGCTCTCGATATCATTGGGGTTGATGTCGGCTGCAGAGTCACCAGTAGAACCAGCGCCGCCGTACATGGTCGACTCCTGCGAACTCTGCAGGTTGGGCATTGGCACACCGTCGATAACGTAGAGCGCACCGTTGTTACCGTTGATAGACTTGATACCACGCATTACGACACGGGTAGCAGAACCGGCACCGGCCGAGCTCTGTGAGAACTGGACACCGGCCACCTTACCGTTCAGAGAGTTAACGAAGTTGGCATCCTGAACCTTAGTCACAGCATCGCCGCCGAGCTGCTGTACATTGTACGAAAGTGACTTGGCCTCTTTCTTGATACCGAGGGCTGTCACCACTACTTCATTCAGCACCTGATTGTCGGGCTTCAGCGTTACCTTGATGTCCTGTCCGGCGGTAACCTCTGTAGTAGTATAGCCCAGATAAGTAATGACAAGTTTGCTCCCGGCAGGAGCTTTCATGGTAAATTTACCATCTACATCGGTAGGCACAGCGGTCTTGGTACCCTTAACTGTAACGGTAGCACCGATAACGGGTTCTCCGTTTTCATCAAAGATTTGTCCGCTAACCTGCTTCTCGTTTGCCTGCTGTACGGAGTAAGAGGTTCCCACATTGGCCGTAGCCGCTGCGTTAACACTCACTGCGCCCATGCACAAGGCTGCCGAAAAGCACAATTTTAGAAATTGCTTTTCATTCATAGCGTTGAACTTTATATTAATTAAGTTAGACATAAATTCTTCAGTCAGTACCTATACTACTCTATTAGGTTTTATTCACACTCGCATGGCCACTTGCTGCCATTTTTAGAGTTCTTATAGTAAGACGGGCACAAATTTAGCAAAAAAAAAGGTATTGCCCCAAATTTTAAGGGTAAAAATTAGCTTTTTAACACTTACTTTTCTGACTTCCGCGGCTGTGTGCGCACACAGGGCCAGGACAGCGGCCGCCGAGGGGGCCTTCAGCGGCCTAAATAGAGCCATCAAGGCTCTTGGAAAAAGTGCCAAGAAGTCCATGAACATTACCTTTTTAGCACTTTAGGGGACTGCTGCACACCCACTGGCCATCGGCCCGCGCACAGAGGGTACCCATGGGTAAATATGTATCGGCCATTCTATACATTTTCACAGCATTAAGAGGCCGGAAGAGGATGCATTTTCGTCCAAAACAAGCCGCTAACTTGCCTTTTGCCATATTTTATAGGCCATTTGCTATCTTTTTGCTTTCCTTAACCATCCTTGCGTTTTTTTTATCATCAACATTCCGTTACAAGGAGAAGAACTGAGCGGTTCCCGGGTTCCCAAGGGAGAATAAGAGACTGCAGATGTGTAAACCGTGACAATCCTGACAACCGACTACTGCCCCCTTGAACCAGTCTGCCCCAACTCTAAAAAAGAAGCCGGCCCAGCAGCAATCCCTTGGAGGGGATGCCCTGGGCCGGCCCAAAACACAGCAGTTGAGCGTGCTGCTACTCACTCTATGCTCGCAAACTCAACTACTCGTATCCGAAAGCGTTCGTGGCACCCTTGAAGATAAGTCCTTCGTACGTAGACGGGTCTACCGTTACCGTAGACTGCTTTACACGACTCCAGATACCCTCCTTAGAGAGCCCCTTGGCGTAAGTGTGTACCTCGATGGTAACACCGTCGCCATACTCCTTACGGAGAGCCTTGATGTAGTCGGCGCTGATGGCCGAAACAGTAATGACAACAGCCTTGTCCTGGTGCTCTACCGTCAGCCTGATAGGATTATTGTCCTGGAGCACGTACTCATGTCCGTTGATGTACACTTTGCTCTCAAGCTCGAAGCTATAAGTGCGGATGTGCATATCGTCGGCCTCGGCTACATACTCTTTCTCAAGCGGGATGGTCACCTTGACACCGTTAACCAGGTCGCGCACGTGGATAGAAGTCTTAATCTCTTCCCAGGTGTTGTGTGCCTGCTGATGGATGTCCACCTCTACGTTGCCCGTACCATATTCCGGGTCTACAGGAGTCTCGTCGGCCTTGTTGTCCAGGTCCTTGTTGTCGTCCTTGATACTGGGGATAACCTCAGTAGCATCCTTGACATCGTTCTTGACCACCACACCGTCTACGTGCCAGTTGTTATCAGACCACTTGACGATGTACCAGATAATCTTGTAGTCCTTCGTATTGTATTTACTCAGATCAAGTTTTGTGTTCTGGTTAGCGTTAATAAGGTCGCTGAGTGTAGGAGCATTCTCAATGACACTCTGGGTAGCCTTGCCAGTAGTATCGTACACATACTTCTTATATGTACCCTCGCTGAAGTAAGGATAACTGACCTGAATGGTACCACTGTTGCGCTCAGCAAAGACAGACTGATAGCTGCGTGTCTGCGGGAAATACTTGGCAGACTCAACATCAGAGCCAAGGTTAGGGATAAGGTTGTCCAGACGGATGTAGAAATAGGCCTTGCCCGTATCATAATCCTTCGGTGCCTTAGTTACCCTGTTGGCAGCCATCCTGGTACCCTGCACGTACACTTCGGTAGCTGGCTCCGACTTCTGCTCAGAGCCGCCAGTTACAGTAGTTGTGATCGCTACATGCCGCGAGAGCGAGCGCGGACACTGCAAAAAGAATAAACTTTTTCATCATAATTACTTGTGAATTTATTAAACATTTAGTGAGCTCATTAGTTATCGGCCTGCCGCCACTGCGCATGGGGGCGGCCGTAGGCGTAGGGCTGCCTACTCGCGCCACGGATAGCGCACATGGCGCCGGCTGTCCTTGGCACCTTCCTCATCGGTATAGTAGCCCTTCTGTGCATGGGCACCGTCGACCAGGTCCTTGACGCTGGCATCCGTCTCGCGCTGATAGGTCTCCTCGTAGTCGGGAATGGCATCCGAGGGCGGCACCACGTTGACATCGAACACCAGGGTGGCCATGCCCCGCGGCAGGACATTGCCGAATATGCGTATGCAGTGACGCACGTAACCCACATTCTTACTCGAGTCGAACACGAAGGACAGCGTGAGCGAGTCGTGAGGAGGTATGGCCACCTCCTTGACCTCGCCGGCGATACAGCCGCATGACGGCTGAACATCATCGATGAGGAAAGGGTCTTCGCCGCGGTTCACGATGGTGTAAACCACATTGAGTTTCTCGCCCGCCACGATGGGATAATAGTGGCGAACGGAGTCTATCACGCTCAGCGTGGTGGGCGACACGCGCTTCTTGCATCCCGAGAGCGACATGAGGGCCACCATCAGTACGAGGGTGGCCAGGGCGCTGACGGCGATGTGCGCGTGGCGATATATTGATGTCTTGCTTTCTGCCATGATGATATTACATTACTTCTATTTCGTCGCAGGCCAGCGTTACACGGCCCTTGGCCTGGGCGTTCTGCCTGATGCGTATCTCGACAGGCTTCAGGGGAACCAAGCCGGCCACCGGCAGCGTTACCCGTGTCCGGCTGTCTGCGGCCGCGGGTACCGTGACCCGGCCGCAGCACGTGTTCTCCTGCCATACCGACACCTCCGAGGGCAGATAGATGTGCCATACAGGGGCATGGAGGAACGACAGGCTGAACTGTACGGATGTGCGCTGGAAACCCTGAGCCTGCAGGCACAGCTGGGGTGCGCCGGTGATGTACCAGCCAGTATGATAGTCGGTGGTAAAGCCCTGGCGACCATCGCCAAGCAACTCTACCGACAGGCCATCGGCACCGCCCTCCAGGCAGCGCAGACCCAGTATGAGGTGGCGGCCCGAACCTCCGAGCCAGGGGTACGACAGGCGCCACTGGGCCAGGTAGCTGTCTATGTCGCCCAGGGCCTCGCGGTAGTTGGCCATGTCCTTAAAGGCGGTATGGGCAGCGAGTAGCGATGTGAGCTGGGCCACCGTGGCGTCCGAGGGCCTCTCGGCTTTCAGACGGAGGGTCTCCAGCCGGGTATAGGCCAGCGCCGTAAGCAGCTCGTTTATCTTCTTGCGCTCGGGTATGTCGGCCTTCTTCGAGGCCGCCTCGAGCTGGGTAGCAAAACTGTTCAGCGCCGTGGGGTCTACCCCTACGGCCACCGCATCGGCTATGCCTCCATACCAGGGCAGTACGTGGCCGGCAGCCGCAGTCTCTAACGAGGTATAGTAGCTGTCCAGCAGCTGCCCCGTAACAGGATAGGTAGCAGCCAGATAGGCCCGTATGCCGGCATCGACATCGGCCTCGGGGTTCAGGAGCAGCTGGGCCAGCACATAGGTCTGCACATCGTCAAACGAAGCGTAGTCGTAGCCACTGCCGTTAAAGAATACACCCCTGATGCCCAGCTGCCGGTAATAGCGCAGCCTGTCCTGCAGCGCGTGCAGACAGGGATAGGGGGTAAGATAGTCGTCAAAGTTGCGCATGTAGTCCCACACATACACGCGGTCGGTACAGCGCTGCCAGTCCTTGATGGTCTGGCCGAACCGGGCCTTGGCCTTAGCGGTCTGGGCGGCTACTGCCTGGGCACCGTCGCCTGCCACCAGTGGCAGGTCCATGGCACTTACCAGTACACCGGCATTGGCGGGCAACTTGTGGGTGGGCGGCGTCTGCGTGGTGGCATAGGCCGAGGTGAAGAACAGCTGGTGGGGGAACCGCCGCGCCAGCCGCTCTACCATCCGCGTCACCGCGGGGGTGGCCGAAGTGGGCGTATTGTCGGCAGCCCGACAGGCAGGACACTGGCAGACCTCGCCGTTATCGTTGGGCATCACGCTGAAACGGGTGGGGGCATCGGCCGTACCGTCACCGTAGTTGTCTATGATGTAGCGCTCGTAAGCCCGGTACAGTTCGTCTGACGAGAAGCACCACTGGCTGTCGCTGCGCCGTCCGCCGACGAGGGCGCGGGCCTGGACAGGCACATTACCCTCAAACACCTTACCTATATTATGACCCCAGAGACCCCAGTCAAAGTCTACGTTGTGTACACCCAGGATGGGCATCTGGTCGGCATCGGTATTGGAGGGGCTGTAGATGCCGCGGTACTCAAAGGCAAAGGTACCGGCGGTATCGCGCTGACAACTGAGCACGGCGGGGGGCAGGTCGCTCACCGCCAGACGGCTGTCGGCACGGGCCGCCGCACTCATAAACTGGTACAGCAGCCACAGCATGGCCTCGGTATTGCGGGCCGTGAGGGTCAGGGCATGGTCGGCCACGCCCACCCGGTAGTCGGTAGCCAGCCCCGGGTCCAGGTCTACCGTCACCTGCAGCTGACTGTCGTCCTGCGCGGGTGCCGCGATGACACAGTCGCGGTCAGTGGCCCGCTTCTGGAAGTGAGTCTTCAGGTAGGTGGCCCACTTGACATCCACGGCATCGCTGGGACTGGCCGGCAGTATGGCATACTCGCTATACTGGCCAAAGGGCTTCAGTGCGGGTGCCATGCAGGCGGCCATAAGTGTCAGGGGCACGGCCAGCAGCGCCACGCACAGTACCGACACCAGTGTCTTAGAACGATATGAGTATCTGCGCATCAACATTAAACAGGTTTTTATAACGGGTGGTGATATAGTCGGTATAGCTCACCTCGGTGCCACGGCGACCGTTGGTCTGGGTGTAGTAAGTGTACCACATGCCGAGGATGCCCAGCGTCACGTTGCGGTGAATACGGTACTGGCCGCCCAGCCCCACCTGGGTGTTGAGGTGGTTAAAGGTACCCGGCATGGCATAGTCTATCATCGTGGCCTCGGGGGCGCTTCCCACGCTGGCCAGAGCCTGTATGCACGACTTGCCGTCGCCCAGCACGAAGTACTTGGCCTGAGCCAGCAGATTGACATACAGCTTGTTCGACATCTGATAACCGTCGAGCTTGGCGTTGACCCAGAAGTCACCGAGTGTACGGCTGGCACCCACGCCCAGGTTGAGGAGCGTCATGCGGTCGTTCTGCCAGCCGGCGAAGCCCCAGAGCCCGTACTGGCCCGTAGCCTCGTCGTACACGTCACTGTTCCACTGGAAGGTCTTCTTGTAAGAATCGATACGGCGGAAACCCACGTGGGCCTCGGTCTCCCACTCATGCTCCCAGGAACGCTGCACGCGCAGGTTGGCCATGAGCTGCGGAAAATACTTGCTAGCCACGCCTGCATTGACCGTGGCCTGCCACCGGTCGCTGAACACGTGTGTCCACTCGCCCACCAGCTGCAGCCCTGTGCCTCCCGACACCTGTTCGTCAGAGGCGGCGCCGGCCACCGCGCCCTCACGTCCGGCGTAGTTGATCCTCACGGCGATGTCGTTGACGGCATCGAGCTTGCGCGTGTACTCTACCGATGCCACGGCTGTTATCACATCCTGCTCGCCATAGCGTCCCTGCAGGTACTCGAAGTTGAGCCCATTGCGGTAGCCGCGTGCTATCAGACTGTTGAGATGGCGGGTAAAGGAGGCCAGCTCGGAGATGTCCGGGCGGTAGTATTTCTGGTACACGTAGGCAGAGTCGTACTGGTGCAGGGCCTCGTAAGCCAGGCCCTTGGTATAGAGCAGCAGCCGGTTGTCGCGGTCGAATGTCAGCGCCGAGTTGAGCACGGCCAGCGCCGAGTCGGCCTGGTGACGCTCTATCAGGTCGGCGGCCCAGTCAGAGCTGTTGCCGCTGTTGGCCCTTACCAGCAGCGAGTCGCCCAAGTACTCGCTCACACGCGGCCGCAGTATCTCGTCGGCCCGGGCAAACTGCTTGGCACCCGTGTAGAGGGCCGCCTGCTTGATGATATAGAAGTTGTCCGAGGCGTAGCGCATACGGCCCATATCGACAAAGCGGCGATAGTCGGTCCAGCGCTGCAACTGGGCCGAGGCGTTGACGGCATAGTGCAGTCCGTCCTCTGACATGGGGCACACGCTGAGCAGGTTCTCGCACTGGGTGTAAGCCTTGGCCACGGCCCCGGTAGCCATGAGCCGCTTAATGTAGGGCACGGCCGTCTCCTCGTAGGCATTGACATACTGTGCCCGCGTCAGCTCGTCGTTCTCGCTGTTGGCCGCCTGGGCCAGGAAGCTCAGGGCTGCCTCGGTGCGGCCGCTGCGGTTGAGTATGTCGCCATGGCGGAGCACATAGTCGGGGCGACCGGGGAAATGGGTGTTGTACTCGGCGAGCGCGCGGTCGGCGGCATCGTAGCGACGCAGTTCTACGTTACAGGTAACGATACGGCTGTAAGCCGACTCGCGTACATCTTTTTCCTGAGAGTGTCCGGCGGCAAACTGGAGCAGAGGCAGGGCCTCGCCATACGAATTCTCGCCCATCAGGCGGACAGCCTGGTCCAGGCGGAGCAGTGCCAGGTCGTTGACCACATCCTTGTTGCGCGGGTTGCGCTGGTAGAGGCGCACCAGCAGGTTGTTGGCCGCCTGGGTATTGCCCATGCGCTTGTTGACGATGTACTGCTTGTACAGCAGATCCTCGGTGTCGCCCTTGCGCTTGCGTGCCTCGCCTATATAGTAGAGTGCATTGTCGTAATAGCCACGGGTGATGGAGGTAGAGAGCAGGTAGTCGAGCGACTCCTGGCTCTTAGTGCGCTCATAGACCTTGCCATAGAGCACGTAGGGGTCGTTGTGCGACGCGGCGCGGGCCGCATCGGCCTGCATGGAGTTGTAGAACGACACCAGCTGAGGGCTGCGGTTGGTCTTCATGGCCTGCTCCACATAGGCCATGGCCTCGGCATAGCGGCTGTCGTCGGCCAGTATGCCGGCCTTCTTCATCACCAGCCGGCTGCTGTTAGGCAGATTGGCGGCTCCGCGCCCTGCCACCTCGATGGCCTCGCTGCGATAGCCCTCCTGTAGGAGCAGGTTACAGAGCTGCAGATAGGGTTCCTCGGTACGTGGATTGTTCTTGACCAGCTCGCGGAGCGAGGCGATGGCGCCCTCCTTGTTACCCTTCTTGCGGTCGGCGTTGGCGCGCAGCTCGAGCTGGTAGTTCAGGTCCTTCTGGAGCTGGGCATCGTTGGGGTATATCTGACAGAGGCGGTGCAGCAGGCGGTCGGCCTCCTGGTCGTTGCCCTGCTTACGGTACAGGCTTATCTTGTGTCGCCAGAGTCCCTTCCAGTAAGGGTGTATCTCGAGCAGCTCGTTGATATAGCATATCGCGCTGGAGTAGTTCTTGGTCTCCTCCTCCACCTTGACCATAAGCTGCTTGGCGTCTACATTCGAGTTGTTGTCGCGCAGCGCCTTTACCAGGTAGTAGCGGGCATCGTCGTAAGCCCGCTTGTGGTAATAGTACGAGCCGGCCAGCTCATTGAGCACCGAGACCGAGGGATAGTACTTGAGGCCCTCGTCCAGGAGCCGCTTGCCGCCCTCCCAGTTGCCGCGCTTAAAGGCTGCGCGCACCGTGGCGTCGTAGTAGTCGGGGGTGTGGGGAACCTTGCTCTTGACCAGGCCGTCTATGGGGCCGGCAAAGCCGACAGCCCCAACCACCGGGGCTACCAGCAGCAGGGGCAACGCGATATAGAGTATATGTACAAGTCGTCTCATGTGTCTATATATATAATAAGGTGTAATCTGTCTATCTGTCTATTCGGTGGGCGCCGCGTTGTCCACGGGTGCCGTGGCGGCCGACTGCTGGCCAGGCGGTGCCTGGTTCTGCTGAAATCCCTTACGTTTCATCTCGCCCCATACTATTCCCTGCTTGAGCAGGAACCGCAGGTAACCGCGCAGCGAGAAGAGCAGTATCAGCGGGTGGTAAATCAGCGGCTCCAGGAGTGCCGCCACGACCAGGCGTATGTAGGAGGCCCCGCGCATCTTGGTCTGGGTGTAGTCGTAGTAGATAACCACAAACGAGAGCTGGAAGCAGAACACGTACATCACGAGGAAGATAATCCACGCGGTACCCCAGTTGACACCCCCGGTAAAGGCGAGATAGAGGAAGGTAAAGAATCCGACTATCTCGATGATGGGGGCCAGGAACTCGAAGATGAGCAGATACGGCAGGGTTATCAGTCCCAGCTGCCGGTACTTCCTGGAGCCTATCATCCGGTAGTACTTGCCGAACGTCTGTATCAGTCCGTGCCCCCAGCGGGTGCGCTGGCGGTACAGCTGGCGCAGCGTAGCGGGGCCTTCGGTCCAGCAGCAGGTGTCGGGTATCTGGATGACGCGGTAGGGACGGTTGAAGTCGCAGCAGTAGCCTATCATGCGTATCAGCATGTCCATATCCTCGGCCAGCGAGTCGGCCGAGTAGCCGCCGGCGGCTATGGCCACCTCGGTATCGAACATACCGTAGCCTCCCGACACGTTGGGCATGGCGTTGATGGCGCTCCACCCCATCTTGCCCACCATGAACGAGCGCAGGTACTCCAGCGTCTGGAACAGGGGGATGGGGCTCCAGGGTATGCGGTACTTCACCATGTGTCCGTCCTTTACCACGCAGGCATTGGACATATTCATAACACCCGACACGGCTATCACGTTGCGGTGGTCTATCATCGGGCGTATGCACTTGCGTATGGCGTCCTTGGACAGGATACAGTCTACGTCGGTATTGATGAAGTAGGGATAGCGGGCCACGTTGAGCCCGGCGTTCACGGGGTCGGCCTTGGTTCCGCCGTTGACCTTGTCGACCACGCGGAGGTTAACGTACTCCTGGTTGGTAGACAGGAACATCCGCTTGAACGGCTTGGCGAGTATGCGCTGCCTGTAGTGATACGGCACCTCTATCAGGTCGAAGTTGTCTATCATCTTCTGGAGCGTAGCGTCCTTGCTGCCGTCGTTCACGATGATGACCTCGAACTTGGGGTAGTCCTGCGAGAGCAGCGACTTGACGTTGTCCACGATGGTGTTCTCCTCGTTGTAAGCCGGAGCCACTATGGACACGCCCGGGGTATAGGGCGAGTGCTCAAATATCTTCTTCACATAGGCATCGGACATGATGTGGCGGTTGCGCTTCTGCTCACGGTAAGCCAGCAGCGTGAGTATCACGTAGCTTATCATCAGTGCCATCGAGTAGAAGAACACCAGGTAGCCGTAGGTATAGAACAGTATCTCTTTCATGCCGTTGTCTTCTTATAAACACCTGTAAAGGCGCGCACCTGGCCGAACAATATGCGGTCCTGGCCTGTGGCGTGGTGCTCCAGGCGGGCAAACTCCTCGCGGCCCAGGTCGCTGTAGTGCCACAGGCACAGCAGCAGGTTGAGCTTGACCGACATGACGGTACAGTCGGCCCATGCCCTGACCAGGAAGCCCACCGCGTTGCCCGACTTGATCTGCATAATGGCCTTCAGGGTATGTAGCTGCACACGCTTGACCTGTGCGGGATACAGCTCGACCAGCTTGTGCTCGGCCCTAGCGCTGCGGGCTATGCCCATACAGTCTATGGCGGCCATGCGGATGTCTATGTTGTTCGAGTGGAAGAAGTGCTCCATGCGCTCTACCTCCCCGGGCTTGCCCCAGAAGCCCACCTCGCGTATCAGGCATGCCTTCAGCCGGTCGTCTGAGCACACCGACACCACGGGGGGCAGCGAGGGCATCTCCTTGCCGGCACGCTGGCGCGCACGCATCAGGTGGTGTATCTCCAGGCTGTCCCAGGGGCGGAACTCGTAGTCGTAGCTGGCATCCTCGAAGAAGCGGAAGGGGTCGTAGTCGCAGAGCCAGAGGTAGTACATGCGTACCTCCTTGCGCAGGACCGAGCTCGACGAGTTGAGCAGACGCACCAGTATAGACTCGGGCACGTCTATCATCAGAAACTGGGCCAGCTGCATGGCGCGCAGGCGCCTGGTCTTGGAGCCAAAGGTAAACACGTGCTCCATGTGCTCCCTCAGCCCGAAAGCCCGGACTATCTGCTGGATGTTAGCCTGGTTATATGTGTCGTAGTACTCTGACTTTACCTGCATCAGCAATCGGCCCAGCATAAACATACGCGACCCCTTGCGCAGACGCTGACGCTGTCTCTCGGCTATGCCGAGCCTGTCGGCCACCTCCTGGTAGTCCATGTTCTCCCGGGCCGACGATATCTCGACGAGCTTGGCGTAATAGCGGTTGTAAAGGCTGTTGTAATACCAGTTGTTGCGGTTGTCCTTAATTTTCTGGGAAATAAGCAGGATGGTAAAGCAGAAGATGGAGATACAGCTGACCAGCAGTATGACGATACAGGTACGCACCACGAACGGGTAGTTCTCGTACTGTGTGACAAAGATGTGCAGATAGTAGTCTATGTACTGCCAGTTGGCTATGTCGCGTGTACGCATGCGGTCCAGGATGCTCTCGGCCGACACGGTGAGGCATCCCATGGCCAGCAGGGCCATCAGGGTGGTTATGCGTTTAGCGTTTGACATGCTATCTGATATATATATGCTTACTCTGCTTTCGTCAGTTAAGAGTTGGGAGGGGTGTCTCTGGAGGGTTTCGATGTCCTCGGCCATCATGCTGACCACCACCCTGAGGGCACCAGGTACGGCTACCCTATTTTGCAAAAGTAATATTTTTTTCTTATAAACGCCTGCCCCATCCCTAATTATTTTTGTAAAAGAAAGTCAGTTTGCCCACGCGCGTACACGAGGGCGCCGCGCGCAAGGCGACAAAGCACCCTGACTGTCAAGCACTTCAGAAAAGTCAAAAATGTCTGCATAAGCACAGCAAAAAATTGCACAAAAATTGTGCTAAGCATCTCCGGAAGAAAAACGTAAGTTGTGAAAATAGTGTTTCTGTCCTCTTTCTTGCTTTTGCAAACGGAGCGAATGTCGGTTTCCTATTCTTTTGGTTGAGCCGATACGGACACTCCCGTCAAGTGTCCCGTTGACTACTTTGCCAAGTGAGAGGGTGTACAAATGCCTTGTTCGTGAAATAAATTCCACCGAATGGGGTGAATTTCTCGGTTTTTATGCTTACCTTTGCCACGTGTCAGACATTCGTTATTTGAGTTTTTGCAGCACTAAGGTAAGTGAATTTTCCGGCACATGCCAGCGCTGGGCAACTTATTGTTATCCAACGACCTGCTTTTATGAATAATTAAAAGTCTGCTAATTTAAGGATATTATTAATATCAACAGTCCGCTACATTTTCTTGCAAATGTATGGCATCCAATTGTAATTTGCATAAATGTGCGGACAATAATAAATGTCAATGAAAAAGAAATCAGCACTTAGATTCTGCCTGCTTCTGATAGCAATGCTCATGTTTGGAATCTGTACACACGCAAACAGTAACACAGGCAAGCTCGCTGTCATAGGCGACTCCTACGTAGAAAACCACAAGCGACCATATACCGAGACATGGCACTACCTGATGGCCCAGCGGCTGGGCCTCGACTATCAGAATGTGGGCAAAAACGGCAGCAGCGTGGCTTTCGACCGCACCAAGGAATGGTGCGGCCAGTCGTTCCTGCAACGCTACCGACAGATAAACAAGGATGCCGACTATGTCCTCATCATCGGCGGACACAACGATGCCGACAAGTGCAAAGCCAACCGCGACTCGCTGCGCATGTTCGCCGACTCGCTACGCGCGCTCATCTCAGACATACGCGCTCATTGTCCAAAGGCACGTATTGGATATGTATCGCCCTGGAACAATGAGCGCGTTGGCTTCAAGCAGGTGGGCAAGATTATACGCAAGATGTGCCGCGAGATGAACGTGCCACTGCTCAACAACTACAGCAAGGACTGCCCCATCCATGTACGCGACGACGCTTTCCGCAGCCGCTACTTCCAGGCCTTACGCGACTGGGCTCACCTCAATGCCGACGGACACCGACTCTACCTGCCATACGCCGAACAGTGGTTTCTCGACAATGTGGCTCCAGAGCTGAAGCGCTCGTTCCGCATCGGAAGCCAGTCGGAGGTGGGCGTATGGATGGATCCGGAACATGACCCTGTTGCCACAACGGCACTTGAAATGCTTGACGGCGATCTGCGCACCGTCCTGTCATCGAGAATAACAAGCACCAGCACAAGAGACAGCGCACTCATTACCGTCGACTTCGACCACTCGCTCCCCTGGGAGGGCTTTTCGCTAAATGTGAGCAATGGGAAACTACACATTACAGCAGCCGACTCACACGGCATGGCATACGCCCTGCTGCAACTCTCGCGCCTCATAGGCGTGTCGCCATGGGAATGGTGGGCAGATGCCACACCTGAAAAACGTGCCGGATTTGCCCTGCCCAATGGCTACACCGACAGGCAGCAGCCTACAGTGCCATACCGTGGCATCTTTATCAACGACGAGGACTGGGGGCTCAACCCATGGGCCTACAAGACCTATGAGCCTGGCCTCGGCAAGGGAGTCATCGGACCGAAGACCACAGCCCGCATCTTCGAGCTTATGCTGCGTCTGCGTGCCAACTCCTACTGGCCACCTATGCACGAGGTGTCACAACCGTTCTTCCTCACCAAGGGCAACCGCGAAGTGGCGCTGAAATACGGCATATATGTGGGCGGCTCCCACTGCGAGCCAATGGCGTGCTCCACTGCCGGCGAGTGGCCGCGACGCGGCAAGGGCGACTACGACTTCGTACACAACCGCCAGGGGGTGATAGACTTTTGGGAAGCACGCATGAAGGAAGTAGGCAAGCAACCTATACTATATACTATCGGTATGCGTGGCGTACACGACGGAGCGATGAATGGCGCCAAGACCGTGGACCAGCAGAAGGCAGTGCTCGACTCTGTGTTCAAGGTGCAACGCGCCATGCTGCGCAAATATGTCAACAACGACATAACCAAGGTTCCGCAGGTGTTCGTACCATACAAGGAAGTGCTCAACGTGTACAACGCAGGACTGAAAGTGCCCGACGACGTGACACTCATGTGGTGCGACGACAACTTCGGCTACATACGCCATTTCCCGACAGCAGAGGAACGGGCACGCCGCGGCGGCAACGCCATATACTATCATGTGAGCTACTACGGCAAACCGCACGACTATCTGTGGCTCGGCTCTTCGTCGCCAGCACAACTACAGCAACAGATGAACCTGGCATACGACCGCGGCATACAGCATGAGTGGATACTGAATGTCGGCGACATAAAACCCGATGAGTATCTCACAGAGCTGTTCCTCGACATGGCATGGGACATAGACTCGGTGCGCCGGCTTGGAGTGAACGGACACCTCAACCAGTTTCTCTGCCGCGAGTTCGGCAAGAAAGACGGAGGAGTACTGACAGGCATAATGTCCGAGTTCTACCGACTGGCTTACGAACGCAAGCCCGAGCACATGGGTGGCACGCGCACGCTGGAGTGGCCTGTCGGCGACTGGGAAACGGTGAAGGGACTCGGATGGAGCGAGAGCCATATGCGCTCGCGCCTCGACAAATATAAAGATTTGTCGGACAAAGTGGAGAATATATTCGCTTCGGTGGCAGAACAGAAAAAAGACGAGTTCTATCAGCTGATAAAATATCCCGTGCAGGGAGCCACACAGATGAACCGCAAGCTCATCATAGGCGAGCTGGCACGACATGGGCTGGCTCAATGGAGCGAGAGCGACGCTGCCTACGACAGCATAGCCGATATGACACGCCGTTACAACAAGGGGTACAACAACAACGGCAAGTGGAACAACATTATGGATATGCGCCCACGCGAGCTGGCTGTCTTCCAGCCGCTAAGGCACACCACTGTCAACACGCCATTGCCGCAGGACACCGTTCCGCTCGCCTTCTTCAATGCCACAGATGCCGTGTCGGGACAGCTCGCTCCATGCGAGATGCTCGGTTATGAAGGAAAAGCCGCCGCACTGGCAAAAGGCGGCCAGGGCATATATGAGTTCAACGCAACAACAAAAGGCAACGTGTGTGTGGAGCTGCGTATGTACCCCAGCCATCCCATCGACGGCAACAAACTCCGTGTGCGCGTTACTCTCGACGGCAAGCAGTCGGCCCTCATCGACTACGCAGCCGTTGTCGGTTCGTATGAATGGAAAGAGAACGTGATGCGCAACCAAGCCTTGCGCCGCATCATACTCCCTATCGGCCGCGATGAGCAGCACAGGCTGACGGTGGAGGCTATTGACGACGGCATAGTCATCGATCAAATTGCCGTATATCAAAAATAGTTCTCATTTTGTATAATTGCCTGAATTGGCAGACTTTTAATTATTCACAAAAGCAAGTCGTAGGATAATAATAGTAACAGAGAGCATTGATAGCGAGAAGAGGCTGTTCGACTATACTTTGCAAGAGTACAAGGACTGTATTCTGCAATACGTATTTTTTTTAACAAAAAGCCCATTGGCAGAACCGAGTATGCACTAAATTAATTCGGCCAACAGGCAAATATACCGTCGTAACAACCTCTTTTCGGGGCGTAATTTCCGGAAAAATTCGACAAACCAGGACGAATTTTGGGGCCATCGGGGCTGTTTTGGGGCACCGCAAGGGGCGCAAAAGTAACAACCTTTTACAAAACGACGGCATTTAACGCCTCTTGGGCCGCTATTTTCGGCTCTTCCGAGGGTCGGTTTACGGAGTCGCCGCGATGGTCATTTTTGTGCTCGCGATGGTCATTACGTTTCTAATGACCATCGCGAGCGAAAAAATGACGGTTTCCGGGTGGTCAGAAAATTGCCGTTTTCGTCACCGCCACCCACTCGGCGAGCGTACAGACGAAACACAGAAGGCCAAAAAGCCCTCGCCCGGCGGCCGAAGACCGAAAATGTACTTTTATACATTTTCAGAAAATTATTTACAACACACAGCCGTCACACGTTCACTGTCGCGCACACCTTCTGGCAGCGCCTTTACCTTTTTGCCCTTTTACATTTTTACCTTTCAAAATCCTTTTTACCTTTAAAAACGCCGTGAGCGCGGACACAGCTATGGCCATGTCCGCGCTCAGTTATAACGCTATAGTAACCAGGGGTTACAGTATCTGCTTGTAGAGGGCTACTATGTCGTCGCGGGTCACCTCGCGGGGGTTGCCCGGTGTACATACGTCTACGATGGCCTGGTCGGCCAGGGCGTCGATGTCCTTCTCGGTGATGCCCAGCTCTGACAGATGAGCGGGGATGCCCACCCGGCGGCTCAGGTTCTCTATCTCGGTGCAGGCAGCGTCGGCAGCCTCCTCCTTGGTCATTCCGTCGCGGTAAACGTCAAGCGCCTTGGCTATGTCTACGTACTTGTCCAGGGCGGCAGGGGCATTGAAGCGCATCACCGTGGGCAACAGGATGGCGCAAGCCACTCCGTGGGGCACATCGTGGAGCGCCGACATGGGGTGAGCCATGCCGTGGTCTACGCCCAGACCCACGTTAGAGAAGGCCATACCGGCCACGTACTGGGCCACGGCCATGCCGTTGCGGCCCTCGGGATTGGTGGGCTCCTCGACGGCTATGGGCAGGTAGCGGTGTATCATCTGGATGGCCTTGATCTCAAACATATCGCTCAGCTCCCATGCACCCTTGGTGATAAGGCCCTCGATGGCATGGGTCATGGCATCCATACCCGTGGCGGCGGTGAGCCCCTTGGGCAGGGTGTACATCAGCTCGGCATCGACAATGGCCACACAGGGAATGTCGTTGGGGTCTACGCATACCATCTTCTTCTGCTTGCTCTCGTCGATGATGACGTAGTTGATGGTGGTCTCGGCAGCTGTACCGGCCGTGGTGGGCAGGGCTATGATGGGCACGGTCTTCTTCTTGGTGTCGGCCACACCCTCCAGGGATACCACGTCGGCAAACTCGGGATTGTTGCTCACGATACCGATACCCTTAGCGGTGTCCATAGAACTTCCGCCACCGATGGCCACGATAAAGTCGGCCTGGGCAGCCTTGAGGGCCTCGACACCCATCTTCACGTTGGTCACGGTGGGGTTGGGCTTCACCTCGTCGTACACGGCGTAGGGTATCTGGGCCTCGTCGAGCACGTCGAGAACCATCTTGGCCACGCCAAACTTCATCAGACCTTTGTCTGTTACTACCAGGGCTTTCTTAAAGCCTAACCGGGCTACTACACCGGGCAACTCCTTGCGGGCGCCAGGGCCGAAGTAAGATACTTCGTTAAGGATAAATCTGTTAACCATAAGTGTTTTTGTTGATATTGTAGTGATTTTTGTATGTGTTATTAGTGGCAGACGTGTGCGCGGTGCCCTCGGCGGGCGTGGCCATGTGCCTGGGCGCACCTATCATGGACAAAGGTAGCGGTTTTAGGGCAACGGGCAAAACTTTTGGGGCAAAACTTTCGGAAAATGTCATAAAAAGACGCGGTGCCCACGCCGCCTGGCAGTGTACAGGCTGGCCTGGGCGCCGCGGAGAGGACGGGACTGCCTACTGCGTGGCTACTCCTCGACGGGCCGCTTGCGCCAGTCGTCTTTCTGATAGCTGTCGGGATAGGTGGTGCGCAGCTCTACCCCACCCTTGCGGGTGCGTATCCAGGTGTCAAAGCGCCGCTGGCCCTCGTGGAGCACTATGACGCGGGCTCCGTTGGGCAGATGGTTGTACTCGGTGTTGCCGCCCGAGAAGCGGCCGTAGCCCAGCAGGATATCGTAGTACAGGGTGGTGTAGTCGTTGTCGTGGTCGTGTCCGCAGAAGATGCCCATCACGTCGCCACCCTCCTTCATGGCCGTAAAGAGACCGCTGTTCAGGATGGGCGGGCACGACTTCTCCAGACGGTGGCCTATCAGCACGTTGCCCTCGGCCGACGCGGCGGTGGCAAACTCGGGCAGGGGGATGTGGAAGAAGGCCAGGGCCGGCACCGGCTTGCCGGCGTTGGCGGCGGTGTAGGCGGCACTCTGGCTGCGGTACCACTGTACCTGGTCAGAGGTCATCCAGGCGTAGGTGCCTACGCGCTTGATGGGGGTATAGCTGCCCGAGTCCATGCAGTACAGCAGGGCCGAGGGGGCCGCCGACCGGCTGCCGGCGATGGTGAGCACATAGTCGGGCGAGGACGAGCCGTGGCGGTCGGGCTGCAGGTTGTGGCGGCCCGTGCGGGCTATGTCGTAGAGCTGGGCGCGGCTGAGCCCCTGCTCCTCGTCGTGATTGCCAAAGAGCAGCACGTAAGGTACGCGGTGGCGCTCGATGCAGCGGATGATGTGGTACATGGCGCTGTCGGCCGGCCGCGAGTAGATGTTGTCGCCGTCGAACACTACCAGGTCGGGGCGCTCGGCCCGGACCACGGAGTCGATACAGCGGAGCGCCACGCGCGAACGGGGGTTCTGGCTCTGATAGTGCAGGTCGGTAAACTGGACTATCTTGAACTCGCCATTCTTGTTAAACTTGAGTTTCTGGGCCCGCGTGCCGGTCACCGCGAGGGTAAGGGCCAGCAGGGTAAGGGCAGTACGGAGTGTCTGCATAGTTAGCTTCATATCTGTAATGGGTTCTTAATGGTTGTCAAGGGGTACAGCAGATTGCAGCATACGGCTACAGGCTGCCTCGATGAGGTCGAGGGCCAGCTCGAAGTCGCTGTCGCCGCCATAGTAGGGGTCGGGCACCGAGTCGTAGCGTCCGCCGGCAGGCAGGTAGCTGCTCATACGCACTATCTTGGCCCGGTCGGCATCGCCGCGGGCCTGGGCACTGATGGCGCGGTAGTTGCCCTCGTCCATCACGACGACATAGTCGAAGCGGTCGAAGTCGGCCGGCACAAACTGGCGGGCGCGGTGGTCTACGGCATAGCCGCGGCGGGCTCCGTGGCGGCGCATACGGACATCGGGCAACTGCCCCACATGCCAAGCGCCCACCCCGGCCGAGTCTACGGTTATCCGGTCACCCAGTCCGGCCCGGTCGGCCATCTGCTCCATGACGGCCTGGGCCGCTGGCGACCTGCATATATTGCCTAAACATACAAAGAGCATGCTGCAGGGCATGCGCAGGGGTGCGGGGGTGTAGGTTCTGTCTGTCTTCATCATCACGGTAAGAGCGGTGGCCCGGCCGGCGGCCCTCCACCTTATTAATATATATAGAGATAACGCCCCGCGCGCCGTTTTATTGTAACCGCGGCCAGCGAAAAGTAAAAAAGTAAAAAGGTAAAAAGGATTCTGAAAAGTAAAAAGGCGGTCTCTGCGAATGGGGCAATAATCCCCGCTATTCCCGAATGGCTTTCCATTCCTTCCATTGGGTACTGTACACCCCCTTGGGGGGCTTGGGGGCCGCCGCTCACGGGTTCCCACACTCCCCGAAACCATCGCGGTGACAGGGCGAATATATAAAAACTGTAAAACGTTTGGCCATTTCGATATTTTGGCTTACCTTTGCAACCACTGTTAATGCGGCAATAGCTCAGTTGGTAGAGCACGACCTTGCCAAGGTCGGGGTCGCGAGTTCGAGTCTCGTTTGCCGCTC
>CAKPRX010000039.1 GCA_934183135.1 uncultured Prevotella sp. | reverse complement strand
ATATCATAGTACCGGGTGACGAGTACGGGACAGCCGTAGACAGCATGCAGCTGGTACACACCTGGCGCGAGTATGTGGGCAACTGCGTCTACGAGAATGACACGCTGAGCAGGGTGCTCATCGACGGGGGCTACATCACCTTCGAGGGTACCGACCGTCAGCCTCTCTACCACTACTATGCCAAGGACTACCTGGGCAACAACCGCGCCGTGGCCGACGAGGCGGGCCGTATAGAGGAGACAAGCCACTGCTGCCTTCTTATTCTTTCAATCGGTCATAATCGCGCTCACCGCGGATAATGCGAGGACGATGGACATCGTAGCGAGGTGACAGAAGGTCGTAACGGGCGCGATACCAGGGGGTATGGATGCCGGCCAAGTGGTAGAGCAGATGGGACAAGGCATCGGTCATGGCTCGGCGGGGAGCAGCGGTTTCTATCTGCCGCCACAGTCGGGCGCGACGCCGACGGAAAACGGGCGATCCCCATATCCAGAAGGGTATCTCGAACTGCTGACGCAGGTCGCCGGGATGCCAACTGAGATTGCGCCCCCACTCATTAGAAGTATCGAAGACACGCTCTCCGTGATCGGGCACGAAGACCGCCACAGCGTCGGTACCCTCGTAGTGGCGCAGGATGCGGTCTATGACATAGTCGTTGTAATAGACGGCATTGTCGTAAGCTGCCAGCACGGCACGGTCGGCCGCTGTAAGGTCGGGGCGATGATAATCAGCTGCCGAGAAGCGGGCAAAGGCAGACGGATAACGCTGGGCAAAATCGGCATGGAGCCCCAGAAAATGAATAAGGGTGAGCTGGGGTCTGGCAGAATCACCACGCACAGAGCCGAGATAGTCCAAGAGGGCCCCGTCGTAGGCATGGAGGCTGCTGTTGCGCCTGTCAAAGAGCTGGTGGCTGGTGGCGGGATTATTGAAGAACGCATCCTCGACAAAGGCACTGAAGCCGGCCTGGCCCAGCACGTACTGGTTGCTGAAAAAGGATACCTGGAAACCTGCCTTGCGAAACAGCAGAGGGAACGGAGGGGCCGAGGCCCAGGAGCCAGCCATGCCCACGCACTGAGAGGAGAACATATTCTGGAAAGACTCGCACGTGGTGTTCCACGAGCTTATCACATCCGTGAACCTGACCATCTCGCCACGCGCCCAGCGGGCACACTGGCGGGGCGTGGTAGCCCGGGCATAGCCATAGAGCGCGCTGTGGTGGCGGTTGTAACTTTCGCCGAAGATGACCACCACGTGGGGCGGACGGAGTGACACCGAGTCGACCCGGGCCAGTGACAGGCTGTGCTCAAACAGGGTCAGCTCGCCCCGCAGCCGCCCCGTCTCGGCCAGGGCAAAGGCCAGCCGATAGAGCGGCAGATAGTAGTTGGTACGCTGATGGAAGTCGCGCACGCGCTGGGTGTCCAGTTCGCTGTACTGGCGCACGATGCGGTAATAGAGGTAAGCCTTGTTCTCGGCCGAAGACACCACGCCTACCAGCAGCATGAGGGGTACGGCCATGCGCAGGATGCCCCATAGACACTGGGGCACGTGGGCTGACAACCGACTGAGTACACGCCGGCAAGCCGAGGGACGGCAGAGACACCACAGGCCCACCACAGCCTGGGCCAGCACCAGCGAGAGCGGCGAGAGGAGCATGCGCCAGTCGGCATAGGCGACAAGGGCCTCGGTGGCCTCGCGCCCGTTGGTCTGCAGGACCAGTTGTACCAGCATGGGAGTAATGGGCATGCCCACGCGCACATAACAGGCCATATCGATCACCGAGAGCAGATAGGTGGCGGCGGCACACACCACCCGGCCCACGCCACGCCACCAGCTGGGCAGCAGCATGAGCAACAGGCACACCGCATAGACATCGGCAAAGAGTTCGAAGAGCATCCAGAAGCGGCTGCCGTTCCATGGCTCGAACACCACCGAGGTGGCCCCGACCAGGTACATCAGCCCAAAGAACAGGCCGCCCATGCCCGAAAAGGGCCGGGAGAGCCAGAAAGGCAGGCGCGAAAGGCAGTGTAGGTATCTCATCGGCAGTATCTATGGTATCGGCCTGTGTGGGAACCGTCTGTATGGGCACGGCACAGGCAGGCCGATACAAAGTTAGGACTTTTTATTTACACGCCAACGCTATGGGCCCAATATTTTACACCGCGGCCCTCCCTGGAAGTACAGACCGCAGGGCGGTAGCTGCCCGCACGACCGCCAAAAGGCCACGCGCAACTATCGCTATAGTCCGCGTGGCCTGGTGGCGCATCATCTTAATAATGGATAGGGAGATCCCGCAGCCCGTCGCGCCAGACAGAGGGGGGGGGCAACCATAGCTATGGCATTACCGCTGGCCGGCCGCTGGCTTAACAAGGCGCTGCATGGCCCGGCGCGTAACGGTGGTGACAAGGAGGCTCAACTTCTCCTGGTCGCGCAAATTGGCGCTGGCGGCCACCCGGTTTACATCTACCGTGTGGAGCATATCCTTTACCATATAATTCCATAACTCGCAAAACTCCGGGGTATGCCTTGTCGTATCTGCCCAGGCCATTAAGTTATCGCGGCCCTTTCTGGGAGCGCGGGTCAGCTTTTGCGTATTGACCAAACCCGGCCGCCAGCTTAGCTGATGGCGCTCGCAGAAGCGCTTCGTCAGTCCGGAGAGCTGGGTAAACACCGTATCTACATCGGCCGGCAGCCCCATAAGGCAAGGCAAGCCGCCGCTGCCCTTAGGGATGGTGGTTATCGTGGCGAGGATGCGGTCCATTTCTCGAGCCAGGTTCGTCCATTCCCTGCGGGGAACCCGCGCCAGGGTATCGCCAACCAACGCCATCTTTCCAGATGTCGCGGGATGGCCCCCAACAGCTGCCGTCTGCTCGGCCAGGCGCTGCATAAACCGGCGCGTGATGGTGGTGAGGATGAGGTTCATCTTCTCCTGGTCGCGCAGATTGGCGCTGGCGGCCACGCTGTCTATATCTGCGAGATGGTGGGTATCCATCAGCATATCGGCCTGCAACTCGCAATACTCAGGGGTGTACTCGGCCTGGCTGAGCAGGGCCATCAGCTTATCGCGGCCCTCGGCGGCAGCCTTGGCAAGCTGCTGGGTGGTAACCTTGTCGGCCTGCAGCTGTATATGGTAACGCTCGCAGAACGCAGAAGCTATCTTATTGACAGCAGCGACACCCGCCTGCACCCCAGCCGTATTGGGGCGATGGCCCTGGTCCTTGCCGACGGGAATAAGGGGCGCGATGGAGCTGAGCACGCTGTCTACCTGCTGGGCCAGACGCACCCACGCCTCGCGCGAAACCTGCGCCAGCGTGTCGCCCACCAGGGCGGCGCCATCGGGCACCACGGCATGGCGCTTGGGGTCGGGCCCATAGACACGGACCAGTCGGCCCCGGATTTTGCCCTCGGCCGGAAAGAGCCACTCTATGCAGTAAGCAGTGCGGTAGCCAGGGCGCTGCCTGTCTGCAAAGAGGAGGGTGAGATAGTTGCAGTAGCGGCTGCCGATGGTAACAGCCTGGCCGCCACCGTAGGTAAGGCGCCGCGGATGGGTGAAGTCGCTGGCCGAGTAGACCTTGTAGGCGCTGTCGGCCTCGGAGAGCATGGCCTGGCGCACATGGTCAATAAGGGCCTGGTCGCGGTCAGGGATGGCAAACTCGTAGGTCTCGCCCTTGCCCTGCAGCTGCATGGTCTGCGGGTCGCGAACGATGTTGGGGCGGGCATCGACCTTTACCTTGCGCATAAAGGCGGCATAGGCACGTTCGGTCTTCTGCTGCGCATGGGCAGCGGGGGTAGCCAGAGTCAGCATGAGGCTCATGGCACAGAGGATGGTAGTCTTCATAATATGGGGGATTAAGTTATATGTTTTCGATGAACAGGTCGACGGGCGACACTCCGGCTGCCAGGTCGGCCAGCACATCGGTGGCAGGCACCTCGCCACTGGCCACCAGGGCCGTAACTAACAGCAAGTCGCGGGCCCTGTCCTCTGCGGCCTCGCGCTGGGCCAGGTCGTTTATCATGGTGGTATAGCCATGATGGGCCAGGTCTTGCAGATGCAGCAGTGGACTGATGGGCACCACGGGCTTAGCCGATAGATGGGCAGGGGCCTCGGCCAGCTGAGGGCGGTCGGCAAGAGGGGCCTGGGGAGCGGTAGGCGAGGGGGCCTTCGACCTACGGGCGGCCGTGGAAGGCGTAGCAGGGCGCGCCGTCATGGTCGCTGGCCGCGCAATGGTACCTGCCAAGAGTGGCGAGACGGCCTTTACGGGCGTGGCGACCACCGATGAGGGACTGGTGGCAACGGCGGGCCGCGCAGCATGGTGGGCGGCCGAGAGCGGGCGACTGTCTACCGAGGGCGAGGGCTGGGGCATCCACAGCCAGACGGCCAGGGCACCCACGACAGCCACCGAGGCGGCAGCCATCCAGCGTAGGGCGGGGCGCAGGGCGTTCCGGGCAGGGACCTTAGCCACCGGGGCATACTGGGTAAACATGGTCTGATAGACCCTCCACTCACCGGGAATGTCGGTGGTGGTCAGGAAGTAGCGCTCCAGCAGGCGCTCCTCGCTCAGGGTGGTGGTGCCGGCCATATAGCGTTCTAACAGCCGGGCGATGGTTGTGGTGTGGTATCGTTTCATAATCTATCTGCGTTTATCTATTTCCTCATATATAGCGCGGCGGGCACGGGCCAGTAGGGTGCTAACCGAGGCGGTGCTGATGCCCACCAACTGGGCTATCTCGCGATGACTGCGCCGTTCTACCTGCCGCATATAGAACACCTGTTGCTGGGTAGAGGGCAAGCGGCTGAACTGGCGGTCGAGCCACTCGGTGTCTTCGCGCTGCTGGAGCAGGCTGTCGGGCTGACTGCTGGCAGGGGCGGCCATCTGGCGGTGGTCGGCCTCGGTCAGCGTTACCGACGGCGAGCGGCGCAGGGCATTGAGGGCCAGTCGGCGAGCCACCATGGAGGCCAGGGCAGCGGGCGATTCGAAACGGTCCAGGTCGTCGCACATCTGCCAGAGGCGTATCACCGTGTCCTGGGCCACATCCTCGGCAGCATCGCCACAGGCTCCGGCACTGATGCCAGCCCTGATGGCCACGGCCCGCAGCTGGGGCACAAGTCGTATGAAACTCTTCTCTGTCATCGCATGGTTCTCGTTATATCTATATAACACCGCAAAGGGGCTAAATGCAACGGGAATTAACATTTTTAACATTCCCTGCGCGTCGTAAGGCCCGTTTTAGAACGCTGGGGATGATAAATCTGGACAAAACAAGGGGTTTTCAGAAAAAGAAAATATAACTTTGCCCTCATTAATAACAACCGCGGGGCGTATGCCCTACCCTATCATTATCAAGATGAGCACTGAGAAAAAGAACGTTATACTGACCCAACTCTTCCATGCGCCCTGCGGCGTGCTGGTGCTGGGGTCGATAGACAGCCAGTTGTGTCTGTGCGACTGGCTGGTGGAGCCCCACCGTGACCATGTGGACCGCAGACTGACGAAAGCACTGCAAGCCGAGATGCGCGAGGGGCCGTCGGCTGTAACGGAGCGGACCGCAGCAGAGCTGGGCGAATACTTTGCCGGGCAGCGGCGCTCTTTCGACATTCCCCTGCAGCTGGTGGGCACACCGTTTCAGCAGATGGTGTGGCGCAGCCTGTTAGACATAGCCTACGGACAAACGCGGTCGTATGCCGACATAGCACGGAGCATAGGGCGGCCCTCCTCGGTACGGGCCGTAGCCAACGCCAACGGGGCTAACGCCCTCTCTATCCTGGTGCCCTGCCACCGCGTAATAAGCAGCGACCACTCGCTGACGGGTTATGGGGGCGGCCTGAAGGCCAAACATTATCTGCTGACGCTCGAAGGCATCCAGACGGGTCGTGGCGACAACGACGGGCCATGTCTGCCGTTCTGACAGCGCGATGTATGCCATGGGCTCCACTATCAGGAGCATCATCATTAAAACTCTGAGTATGAAAGATTTTGCAGCGATAGACTTCGAGACGGCCAATGGGCACCGCAGCAGCGTATGCAGTGTGGGCGTGGTCGTCGTAAGGGGTGGCCAGGTGGCCGACAGGTTCTACAGCCTCATCTACCCGTATCCCGATTTTTTTACTTACTTTACGACACGGGTACACGGACTGACCATGACGGATGTAGAGGATGCGCCCACCTTTCCACAGGTATGGGAGCAGATAGCGCCAAGGATAGAAGGACTGCCCTTAGCGGCTCACAACAGCCCCTTTGACGAGGGCTGTCTGAAGGCGGCTTTCGCGGCTTACCGAATGACCTATCCAGGCTACACGTTCTACTGCACCTGCAGGGCTGCGCGCCGTCTGCTGGGCAGCCGTCTGCCCAACCACCAGCTCCAGACGGTGGCCGCCTATTGTGGTTACGACCTGGCAAAGCACCACCACGCCTTAGCCGACGCCGAAGCCTGTGCCGCCATCGCGCTAAAGCTGCTATAGCGGCAAGGCCATCAGCCATCAAGGGCTGGGCAGGATGGCTAAAGACTCGGAGGCTCTCTGTAGTACACAGATGATACATACTCCGTCATTTTGCCGCCACCTTATATAATAAAATCAAGACTATTCCGTTCTTATAGACGGAATACAATACGGAAATAAGAAACAACGATAGTCGTATTAAAGCTTTTATTTGACATGAAACATTTATTATTTTTGCTAATGAGCATTGTATGGGGGGGTAGTGCATCTGCCCAATCTCAAAACGTAAAGTGTATTTATGCGGCAACGCACGTTATCTCCGAGGCAGTAAAAGGCATCGAGGACGCACACATCCGCGAGATGGTTATTCAGAAGTTCCAGAATGACAAGAAGACTTTCACGATGCTCTATGCTGATGGGAAATATTCCTTTAGCGAAGGTTCCAGCGAAAAAGACACAGGAGTAAAAACGATAGGAGCGGCTGGGGATATTTATATTGACATGGCCAAGGATTCGGTGTGTGCGCAGAAGTATATTGTTGACAAACTCTTCCTTATTAAAGATAAGTACAAACCTTACAATTGGGCTCTTACAAAAGAGACGAAGACCATCAATGGCAAGGTATGTACCAAAGCTACAACCACTGGCAACATCCCGGTTACGGCATGGTTCTGCACTGACATTCCCTTAAACGTTGGCCCCATGGGCTATTTGGGGCTGCCAGGTATAATTATGCAGCTCGACACACCGACCTATTCGTATGTGCTGCAAGAAATGGTCAACCTGAAAGACACACCGGCCTTTGAGGTTCCTACCAAAGGCAAGGTTATATCGCAGGAGGACTTCAACAAGCTGGAAGCAGAAAAGATTAAATCGCGTGGCGCACAGGCGGGCAAGGTAAGAATTATCCGCATGTAAATGAAGCACCATCTCTATATGCAAGCTATCGGCATACTACTATGCTTTTGGTGTAGTAGTATGTCTGCGTTTGCCCAAGAGCGAATATCCGGAACGGTCGTCAATACTGAGGGGCAGCCTGTGGCCATGGCCAATGTCATGCTCTATCCAGACAGCCTGGCCAAACAACCTATGGAAACGTATGCTGTGACGGACAGCAAGGGGCTTTTTCATCTGAACACTGCCCCTACTGCATCTGCATGGTTCCATGTAAAATGTGTAGGGTATGAAGACGGCATATTGAGATATGACTTATCCAAATCTCAATATCTGATTACTTTGCAACCGAAGACACACAAGTTGGACGAGGTCGTGGTCAAGGGCAACTACTCTGGTATTAAGACAAGAGGCGACAGCGTCATTTTCGACATAAATCATTTTAAGACCGGTGCGGAAGAGAATGTATCTGATGTATTGAGGCGCTTGCCGGGAATGGAGGTCAGCGAAACTGGAAAGGTAAGATACGAGGGGAAGAACATTGACAAGATTCTTGTCAATGGCAATGATGTTATGTCAACAGGCAGTGGAATGATGCTCAACGGCTTGTCAGCCGATGTGGTGAGCGGAGCTGAGATTCTACGCAACTGGAATGATGGTACTCTGGCAAACGCCATCAAGAGCAGCGACCAGAGAACTGCCCTGAATCTAAAGACATCAGAATCGCTGCGCTTCACCGCTAAAATAGATGGTGGAGGAGGCATACTCAACAAGTATCAAGCCAAATCGACCTCCTTACTCATAGGAAAGAAAGGCTCTTTGTCCGCTGCCCTGTCATCAAACAATCTGGGCAAGGAAATCCTTTCGGTGGAGGATTATATAGGAAGCATCATCGGGCTCGGCGGACTTGCCTCTGGCGGTGTGAGCCAGCTGCAACTCTCCGAGGAAGAGAGTGCTATGCTTACGCCACCATCCAACGTGTATCGGAATACCAATGCTGCGCTAATCCTGAATGGAGTGTATGCGCCTACCAACAAATGGGATATAAAAGTGGGGGTCTTGCTGAACAAGGCGAAGATGAACGCGTTTGACAGAAACAGCAGTCTCTATTTTGCCTCGGCACTTCACACCGAGTACAATGACTCTACGGAGAAAGACAATGAGACCGGCTCTGCCAATATAAATATAAAGTGGCGCCCTACAGACCGACTGGAAGTACTCTCTTCCACGTTTGCCAAGTTGTCCTACTATTCTTCATCCCAGCAGATGGCCTACTGGGGCAGCAATAGCATGAACTTGAGAGAAGGGAAAAGGCTGAACAAGAATGATATTAGGCAGTCCCTCCAAATTACTGGCAAACTGGGGAGTACGGCTCTTTATGCCTTGGTAACTCTTGGCCGTAAATCGCAAGACGAGAAGCTGAATGTGCTTAATGACAGCCTCCTGCTGCCTACATATTATAGTGCAGGAGCCCATCTGTATGGTGTTCGCTCCTATTTATCATCGAACAGCTATATGTATTCTTTGGAGACTGGCAGCAAGTGGGCTCTCCCCAGAGGATATTATATCGCCCTTGCCTTACGCCACAATTACAACAAGGATGATTTAGGCACTGAAGATACAGCGTTGGACAGCCATAAGGCGAAAGGAATATACAAGAAACAAAGTGGTTCGCTTATTTTTGAAAAGACAGCCGGGGTGTTGAGGTTCAAGGTCAATGCCTCTTTGACAGATAACAAATACAACCTATCATCCAAGAGCGACAACAGCTCTGTCAGATTCAATCATAATTCACTGCTTCGCTTGGTTTTCAGTCCCAAGAGTGAGCTCATCTTGACTGGAAGCAGAGAAACGTACCAAAACGACCTGAACAGGCTTGCTGATTTCCCCATACATCTTTCCTACGATAGAATACAGAATACATCAGCAATTCATTCGCCATTTATCGACAAGGATGACTATTCCATACACTACAGGCTCATCAACAATTACCACAATCTTTTGCTCTTTGTCTCTGGTATGTATTCCCATACAAAGGGAGGCGGTTTGGCAAGCGTCACCCAGAGAGGTATAACCAGGAATTTGACATACATTGATGGCGGCAACGAGGAATGGATGTCGTTTCACGGTGTCATTTCAAAAGGTATAGGACACTGGCCGGTAGATGCCAACATAAAATTGTCATGGACGCAAAGCCGCATGACAAGTGTATTGAACGGCATGATGTTCAACACAACCGCACAGGTACCTAAGGGAGAGATTAACCTTAAAACCAGGCTGAAATCAATATTCAACTTTGATTTGGGAGGCTTATACAAAAAGAACATATACACAAGTTATGCAGACCGGAGACAATATAGCGAGTTGTACGAGGCGCATTTATATACATATTTCAAATATGGACAATTCAAAGGATCTATAAATTATACGTTAAGCAAGGCCAATGGCGGAGGCATGGAAAGAGTTTCCAGCAATATAGGGGCTCAGGTTTCTTACAACATGAAGAGGGTTCAAATATCGTTGTCTGGCAATGAGCTATTGCATCTACGTAAGAATAATTGGATGATGGTTAGCAGCTCTTCGTATTCATCCACGACATCACACTACATGAAAATGCCAGGTTACTTACTCCTTTCATGTAGCTTGCACTTTGATTAAAACCAAAACAACTAAACAATGCCATATAGAAACACCATCACAAGCATACCATCCCATTGCGCCATCATCTGTGCCACCAATCATCCTTTAGCTTTCGAGCTAAAACAGAGCATATAAAGTCAATCGTAAAAGATATGAAAATCAGGAATTTATTGCTGATAGTTATAGCCTCAGTGTTAACTGTTTCTTGCAAAGAAACAACCTTTTATTATAATCTTCCTTTAGAAAACAAAGAGTTGGTAATACACATTCCCGCTTTTAGTGATTACGCCTACGTTAGTATAGGCACAAACAAACGACACACCACAACAGATAGTTTTGACTTCAAGATTATGAGAAGCAAGACAACTGAGGTCGCGCTGCTCTTAAGCAAACTCAACAATGACACTATATATTATTCCGACAGGTGGAATGATGTCCTTATTGCCCGAGCAAAGAAGTGTAGAAGGATAAAACCACATGACCGTCAATTCTATAGAGAGAAAGCTAACAGATACTATATGGATCCAAACTATATAGAAGTTGTTATTAAAGATAATGCCACCTTTGTTGTATGCCAAATAAATAATTCGTATAAGATTTTAGAGCCCATAGAAAAGTAGGCAAGCCATTAAATTCATCACAACCAATGATACCACCACTATGAATATCCACGATATTGCTATCAAGAAGAAAGCTACAATAACATTTAGCTTATTGTGCTATTCTATAGCATGCCTTATGCTGCCACCAGTTCACTATGATGGCGAAACTACATCTATCTTTAATTTTGGAGGTGGACTATTTTGCATCATTTTCGGCTGGGCTGGCTTCCTGTTCCATGAGGGATTTCTGAAAATCTACTTTCTGTCATGGTTTGCCAACTTCACATACGCCATAGCAATAAGACACTTGATAAGGAACCAACAAAAGCCCTTCATATATTGGAGTTGCTGTACAGTAGTATTGAGTTTAATTTTTGCTTTTTGTCCAAAAATAATTGCTGATGAAGCAGGACATTTTAAAAGCATAACTATGGCAAGTGGGTATTACTTATGGGTAATCAGTTTCTTGATTTTGCTTATTGGCGGAACCTATGTCCTGGCACATAACCAAGGCAAGAAATATGTCAAAAGCCATCTAAAGAAACAAAGGCATGGCCGTGTTCATTTTTTTAGCAGGCAGCAAAAAAAAAGAGGGAGCCGCAGCTCTGTAATGAGTGCGGCTCCCTCTTTATGTATAAAGTATGTTTACTTACTCGTTAGCATCCTGCTCAGCGTAGTCAAGAATATTCTTCTTGTTGGCCTCGATGCGCTCGTAATCCTCGCGCGAGCCAACGATAATCTTGTCAAACTGACGCAGACCAGTACCGGCAGGGATGCGGTGACCGCAGATAACGTTCTCCTTCATACCCTCCAGGCGATCCTGCTTGCCACGGATAGCGGCCTCATTGAGCACCTTGGTGGTCTCCTGGAACGAGGCAGCGCTCATGAAGCTCTTGGTACCGAGGGCAGCACGGGTGATACCCTGCAGTATCTGAGTGGCTGTGGCCTGAACGGCATCGCGTACCTGAACCAGGCGTAAATCGCGGCGCTTGAGGCTTGAATTCTCATCGCGCAACTTGCGTACAGAGATTATCTGACCAGGCTTGAGGTTCTCGGAGTCACCGGCATCGGTAACCACCTTCTTGCCCCAGATACGGTCGTTCTCCTCAGCAAAGTCGAGTTTGTCCACCAACTCCTGCTCCAGGAATGTGGTGTCGCCGGGCTCATTAATCTGAACCTTGCGCATCATCTGGCGCACGATAATCTCGAAGTGCTTATCATTAATCTTCACACCCTGCAGACGGTAAACGTCCTGGACCTCGTTAACGATATACTCCTGAACGGCCGTGGGGCCCTTGATGGCGAGGATGTCGCCCGGAGTGATACTACCGTCAGACAGCGGAGTTCCGGCACGCACGGCGTCGTGCTCCTGTACCAGTATCTGCTTGCTAAGGCTTACCAGGTACTTACGCTGGTCGCCCGTCTTAGATGTAACGATTATCTCGCGGTTGCCACGCTTAATCTTGCCCATGGTAACCTCGCCATCAATCTCAGAAACAACGGCTGGGTTAGAGGGGTTGCGGGCTTCGAAGAGCTCGGTAACACGAGGCAGACCACCGGTGATATCGCCTGCGCCACCTACGGCACGCGGTATCTTGACCAGGGTAACACCAGTCTCTACGGTCTGGCCATCCTCTGCCACCACGTGGCCTCCCACGGGGAAGTTGTAAGTTCCCAGGACCTCACCATTCTCGTCTATCACATCACAGGTAGGCACCTTAGTATGATCCTTAGAGTCGGTGATAATCTTTTCGGTCAAACCGGTCGTCTCATCGGTCTCGGCCTTATAGGTAACGCCCTCGATAACATCATTGAACCTAAGCGTACCAGCATATTCGGTCACGATAACGGCATTGAAAGGATCCCACTTGGCAATCAGGTCGCCTTTCTTTACCACGTCGTCCTGCTTATTATAGAGCGTTGAGCCGTAAGGTACGTTGAGGGTAGAGAGCACGATATTGGTATGCGGGTCTACAAAGCGAACCTCGGACAGACGGCTTACCACCATCTCGCAGTCCTTAGAGTCCTCATCGCGGAAAGGCACGGTACGCAGCTCGTCAAACTCGAGCTTAGCATCGTTCTTGGCGACGATGCTGGCATTGGCGGCTGCATTACCAGCCACACCACCGGCGTGGAATGTACGGAGGGTAAGCTGTGTACCAGGCTCACCAATGGCCTGTGCAGCGATAACGCCGGCAGCCTCGCCTAACTGAACCATGCGGGCGGTGGCCAGGTTACGTCCGTAACACTTGGCGCAGATTCCACGCTTGCTCTCGCAGGTAAGTACCGAGCGTATCTCGACCATCTCGATGGGTGAGTTCTCGATAGCGGCGGCCTTCTCTTCATTGATTTCCTCGCCAGCGGCACAGATAAGCTCGCCAGTAGTAGGATGAATAATATCGTGAACCGACACACGGCCCAAGATACGCTCTGAGAGTGAAGAGATAACCTCGTCGCCATTCTTCAGCGCACGGCACTCCAGCCCACGCAATGTTCCGCAGTCTTCCTCGGTAATAATCACATCGTGAGACACGTCTACCAGACGGCGGGTAAGATAACCGGCATCGGCCGTCTTCATAGCGGTATCGGCCAGACCTTTACGGGCACCGTGAGAAGAGATAAAGTACTCCAGCACAGACATTCCCTCCTTGAAGTTGGACAGGATAGGGTTCTCAATAATCTGCGCGCCCTCGGCACCTGCCTTCTGGGGTTTGGCCATCAGACCACGCATACCAGAAAGCTGCTTAATCTGGTCCTGTGAACCACGGGCTCCAGAGTCGAGCATCATGTAGACAGCGTTAAAGCCCTGGTCGGCCTCGGTCATCTCCTTCATCAGCACATCGCCAAGCTCGTTGTTAACATGGGTCCAGGCATCGATAACCTGGTTGTAACGCTCGGTATCGGTGATGAAACCCATATTATAGTTGTTGGTGATTTCCTCGACCTCCTTCTGACCCTTCTGTACGATGCTATCCTTCTCCTCAGGGATGATGATGTCGTCCAGGTTGAACGAAAGACCTGCAACATACGACATGTGGTAGCCCAGGTTCTTAATACCATCGAGGAATGTACAAGCGCGAGCCATACCCACAGCCTTGATAACATTGGCGATGATGCCACGAAGGGTCTTCTTAGATATAATGTCATTGAAGAAACCTATCTCGTCGGGGATAATCTGGTTGACGATGACACGGCCGACAGAAGTGTCGACAAGGTGCTTAACGGGCTTACCGTCTACGATGTCGTCGACCAGCACCTTAACCAGGGCATGCAGGTCGCACTTGCCGTCATTGTGAGCAATGATAGCCTCCTCGGGGCCATAGAAACTGAGGCCCTCGCCCTTAGCACCGGGACGGATCTTGGTAATATAGTACAGGCCGAGCACCATATCCTGTGAGGGTACCGTGATAGGAGCACCGTTGGCAGGATTGAGGATGTTGTGGCTCTGCAGCATCAGAATCTGAGCCTCGAGCACGGCCTCGTTACTCAATGGAAGGTGTACGCCCATCTGGTCGCCATCGAAGTCGGCATTGAACGCAGTACAAGCCAAGGGGTGCAGCTGAATGGCTTTGCCCTCTATCAGCTTGGGCTGGAAGGCCTGGATACCCAGACGGTGCAGCGTAGGAGCACGGTTCAGGAGTACAGGGTGACCCTTCATCACATTCTCCAAGATGTCCCAGATAACGGGCTCGCGACGGTCTACTATCTTCTTGGCGCTCTTGACCGTCTTAACGATGCCACGCTCAATCAGCTTGCGGATAATAAATGGTTTGTAGAGCTCGGCGGCCATCAGCTTAGGCAGACCGCACTCGCCCATCTTCAGCTCAGGGCCTACAACGATAACCGAACGGGCTGAATAGTCGACACGCTTACCGAGCAGGTTCTGGCGGAAGCGTCCCTGCTTGCCCTTCAGAGAGTCAGAAAGTGACTTGAGGGGACGGTTGCTCTCGCTCTTAACGGCACTGGCCTTACGCGAGTTGTCGAAAAGAGAGTCGACAGCTTCCTGGAGCATACGCTTCTCATTGCGGAGGATAACTTCAGGAGCCTTAATCTCAACCAGACGCTTCAGACGGTTGTTACGGATGATGACGCGACGGTAGAGGTCGTTGAGATCGGAAGTGGCAAAACGGCCACCATCCAGCGGTACCAACGGACGGAGCTCGGGCGGGATGACAGGAATAATCTTCATAATCATCCACTCGGGCTTGTTCACATTCTTAGACGAGCGGAAAGCCTCTACTACCTGCAGGCGTTTCAGGGCCTCGGTCTTACGCTGCTGGCTGGAGTCGTTATTGGCCCGGTCGCGCAGTTCGTAAGAGATAGAATCGAGGTCGAGGTCGGTCAGCAAGTCGCGGATAGCCTCGGCACCCATCTTGGCAACAAACTTGTTAGGGTCGTCGTCGGGCAAGAGCTCATTGTTAGGATCCAGCTGGGTGTCCAGGATGTTGAGATACTCATCTTCTGAGAGTAAGTCCATCTTGTGCGAGCCATTCAGCTCGACACCATCCTTGTCGGTACGGCCCTCAAGGGCACCCGGCTTGATAACGATATACTTCTCGTAGTAAACTACAGCATCAAGCTTCTTGGTAGGCATGCCCAGCAGGTAACCAATCTTGTTGGGCAATGAACGGAAATACCAAATATGGGCAATAGGTACTACCAACTCGATATGACCAGAACGCTCACGGCGTACTTTCTTCTCTGTAACCTCGACACCGCATCGGTCGCACACGATACCCTTATAGCGAATACGCTTGTACTTACCGCAGGCACACTCATAGTCCTTGGTAGGACCAAAGATGCGCTCGCAGAACAGGCCATCGCGCTCTGGCTTATAGGTACGATAGTTAATCGTCTCTGGTTTGGTAACCTCGCCAAACGAATTTTCCAGGATTTCCTCGGGAGAGGCAAGTCCGATGGTAATCTTCGTAAAATTGTTCTTTACTTTTGTATCTTTCTTAAAAGCCATTTTTCTTAAAATAATTAAGGGTTCTCGTTTAATCAAGTTTGATACTTAAACCAAGACCACGGAGTTCGTGGAGGAGCACATTCAAAGACTCTGGGATGCCCGGGGTGGGCATGGCATCGCCCTTGACGATAGCCTCGTAAGCCTTAGAACGGCCTACCACATCATCACTCTTAATGGTAAGTATCTCCTGAAGGACATGGCTGGCACCGAAGGCCTCAAGAGCCCAAACCTCCATCTCTCCAAAACGCTGACCACCGAACTGGGCTTTACCACCAAGCGGCTGCTGAGTAATCAGACTGTACGGGCCGATAGAACGGGCGTGCATCTTGTCCTCAACCATGTGGCCGAGCTTCAAGAAGTAAGTGATACCGATTGTGGCAGGCTGGTCAAACTTCTCGCCAGTCTCGCCATCATAGATATAGGTAGAACAGAGACGGGGCAGGCCAGCCTTGTCGGTCCATTCAGAGAGGTCGTTCAACTTGGCACCATCAAAGATAGGTGTGGCGAACTTCACGCCGAGCTTCTTACCAGCAGCGCCAAGGATGGCCTCGAATATCTGACCCAAGTTCATACGCGAAGGCACACCCATAGGGTTAAGAACCAGGTCTACAGGACGTCCATCCTCCAAGAACGGCATGTCCTCCGGACGAACCACCTTAGAGACGATACCCTTGTTACCATGACGGCCAGCCAGCTTATCGCCCACCTGTATCTTACGTTTCTTGGCAATGTACACCTTGGCCATCTGCAGGATGCCCGAAGGCAGCTCGTCGCCGATAGTAATGGCAAACTTGCGACGCTTCAGTTCGGCATCCAGCTGCTTATACTTACGGATGTAGTTCATAATGAGCTTCTGGATAAGTCCATCGGTATGCTCGTCGCCTGTCCATCCATTACTCTGAATTCCGTCATACTCCAGATTCTTCAGAGCGGGAGCGGTAAATGTGCTGCCCTTAGCAATAATCTCAGCACCGGTATAGTCCTTAATACCTTCAGACTTCTTGCCATCAGTCAGTTCGAGCAACTTATCAACGAGGATATCCTTCAGATCCTCATTCTTAGCCTCGTACTCCTCGTCTATCTTAGCGAGAACCACCTTGTCCTGCTTCTTTGACTCACGGGTCTTGATAGCGCGGGAGAAGAGTTTCTTGTCAATAACGACACCACTCAGAGAAGGATTGGCCTTCAGTGAAGAGTCCTTCACATCGCCAGCCTTGTCACCGAAGATGGCACGGAGCAATTTTTCCTCTGGCGAAGGGTCGCTCTCGCCCTTAGGCGAAATCTTGCCTATCAGGATGTCGCCTGGCTCTACACGGGCACCCACACGGATAACACCATTCTCGTCAAGATCCTTGGTGGCTTCCTCACTAACGTTAGGTATATCAGAGGTAAACTCCTCTACGCCACGCTTGGTCTCACGTACATCAAGTGAGTACTCGTCTACGTGAACAGAGGTGAGAACATCATCGCGTACCAAACGCTCTGAAATAACCACGGCATCCTCATAGTTATAACCCTTCCAGGGTATATAGGCAACCAGCAGGTTACGGCCCAGGGCCAACTCACCGTTCTCGGTAGCATAGCCCTCTGTAAGGATATCGCCTTCCTTAACACGCTGACCCTTACTACAGATAGGCCGCAGGTCTATGGTCATGTTTTGGTTGGTACGACGGAACTTCGGAATACGGTATTCCTTCAAGGCGGGCTCGAAGCTAACGAAATCCTCCTCCTCTGTACGGTCGTAGAGTATACGGATAGTAGTTGCGTCTACATATTCTATTACACCAGCGCCTTCGGCTGTAATCATCGTGCGAGAGTCCTCGCATACTTTCTTCTCCAAGCCGGTACCCACAATAGGCGCATCGTTATGGAGCAATGGAACGGCCTGGCGCATCATGTTACATCCCATCAGGGCACGGTGACCATCATCATGCTCCAAGAAAGGAATAAGACCGGCTGACACCGATGCTATCTGCTGAGGAGCCACATCCATGAGATCCACCTGCTCTGGGGGAACTACAGGATAATCGGCATCCTTACGGCATTTCACCACCTTACGGATAAAGTTACCCTCGGGAGTCAACGGGGCATTGCCCTGGCCAATAATCTTGCCCTCCTCTTCTTCGGCAGTAAGATACAGCACATCTTTGTTGTCCATATCTGCCTTACCGTTTTCTATCTTACGATACGGAGTAACGATAAAGCCGAGGTCATTAATCTTGGCATACAGGCAGAGAGACGAGATAAGACCGATGTTAGGACCCTCTGGACTCTCAATAGGGCACAGACGGCCATAGTGAGTGTAGTGAACGTCGCGCACCTCAAATCCTGCACGCTCACGAGACAGACCGCCAGGACCAAGGGCCGAAAGACGGCGCTTGTGAGTAACCTCTGCCAACGGGTTGGTCTGATCCATGAACTGGCTCAGAGGATTGGTGCCAAAGAATGAGTTAATGACGCTCGAAATAGTCTTTGCGTTAATCAAGTCAGTAGGAGTAAACACTTCGTTGTCGCGTACATTCATACGCTCACGGATTGTTCTGCTCATACGGGCCAGTCCAATAGAGAACTGGTTGGCCAGCTGCTCACCCACCGTGCGTACACGACGGTTACTCAGGTGGTCTATATCATCAACCGTTGCATTAGAATTAATCAGCTGGATGAGATATTTGATAATCTCAATAATGTCCTCCTTGGTCAGCACACGGACGTCCATGTCGGTATTGAGGCCCAGTTTCTTATTAATACGATAACGGCCTACCTCACCGAGGTCATAACGCTTATCCGAGAAGAACAGGTTCTGGAATACTTCCTTAGCACTTGCATCATCGGCAGGATCAGCATTACGCAGCTGACGATAGATATATAATACGGCTTCCTTCTCAGAGTTAGAGGGATCCTTGGCCAATGTATTGAAGATAATAGAGTACTTGTTTGCTGCTGTAGCATCCTTATGGAGGAGGATAGTCGACGCACCGCTGTCAAGAATATCTTCCATATTCTCCTCAGAGATAACCGTCTCGCGCTCCACGATAACCTCGTTACGCTCGATAGATACCACCTCTGCAGTATCCTCGTCCACGAAGTCCTCAGTCCATCGCTTCAGTACACTACCGGCAAGTTTCCTGCCGATGCAAGCTTTTAGGTTCTTCTTGTTCACCTTAACCTCTTCAGCCAAATCAAAGATACGCAGAATATCCTTGTCTGTCTCATATCCTATGGCACGAAGCAAAGTGGTAACAGGCAATTTCTTCTTACGGTCGATATAAGCATACATCACGTTGTTTATATCGGTAGCGAACTCTATCCAAGAACCCTTGAACGGAATTACACGTGCACTATAAAGCACAGTACCATTAGCATGTACACCCTGACCGAAGAAGACACCCGGCGAACGGTGCAACTGAGCCACAACTACGCGCTCAGCACCGTTGATTACGAATGTGCCGTTCTTTGTCATGTATGGGATGGTACCAAGGAATACATCCTGGATTACGGCCTTAAAGTCCTCGTGGTCTGGATCGGTACAATACAGCTTCATCTTAGCCTTCAAAGGTACACTATATGTCAGCCCACGCTCCAGACATTCATCTATCGTATAGCGAGGCGGGTCAATATAGTAATCCAAGAACTCAAGAACGAAATTATTACGAGTGTCGGTGATAGGGAAGTTCTCTGCGAACACCTTATACAGACCGTCATTCTTGCGTTCTTCAGGCGGAGTTTCCAACTGTAGAAAATCCTTGAAGGATTTCAACTGCACATCGAGAAAATCCGGATATGGATACGGATTATGCACGCTGGCAAAATTTACTCTGTTATCAACAATTT
>CAKPRX010000038.1 GCA_934183135.1 uncultured Prevotella sp. | reverse complement strand
TTGACGGATTCGAACCGCCGACCCTCTGCTTGTAAGGCAGATGCTCTAAACCAGCTGAGCTAAACGCCCTTACTTGTTGTAAGCGGTTGCAAAGGTACAACTATTTTTCCATTCATCCAAACTTTTTCGCGTTTTTTTCTCAAAAACGTCTAAAAACACTCTTTTACACCCTCCGAAAACCGCTTCAAAGACGGGAGAAGACACTCGCAAGAATAAAAAGGGCAAGAAAGCTAAAAGGCTAAAAGCGCCTATATGAAAGCTAAAAGCACCCCTGGGGGCAGACGTGGATTTCCTGTCCGCTCATGCCAACAGACATCTTCGCACCCCGTACCGTAAAGATTTTTCTGATAATGTATAAATATACATTTCTGCCGTTTCGGCATCGGGCAAGGGCTTTCCCGTCCTCTGTAATTTGCCTGTACGCCCACCGAGGGGACGGCGGCGGAGAAAACTGCAATTTTCAGACTACCCGAAAACCGTAATTTCAGTGCTCGCGATGGTCATTAGAATCGTAATGACCATCGCGAGCAAAAAAATGACCATCGCGGCACCCCTGAAAAACATCCTCGCAAGAGGCGAAAATAGCGGCTAAAAAACAGCTGAATGTCCCTATTTTGTAAAAGGTTGTTACTTTTACAGCCCTCTCGATGCCCAAAAGTGGCTCCGAAAGCCCCGAAAACAGTCCTGGTTTGATGGAAAAATCTGGAATTTATGCCCCGAAAAGGAGGTGTTACGACTGTATATTTATACATTATCGCCTCGCGTTTTGCATAAATATACAGTCGCGTGTAAAGGTTTTTCCAACATTTTCGTATGAGCCATGCGCACTGAAAGCGCAGCAGTACGGAGCCTGGGACAGCGCCCCAGGCACACAGCCTACATACTACCTGCGCGCTGCAAGCGCGAAAGCAGTGCAAGCCGAGCGCCATGAGCTTGCTCAAAATGGCCGGGGCGAAACCTGTTTTATACAAAAGTAGCCGTAGGCATTACTTCTCCGTAGTAAACTTTGGCCGCCACTTCCCAAGCCACTCGCCCCCTCGGCCAGCAGGGACAAGCCCACGGCGCCCTGCGCCACATGGCTGCCGCGCTTACAGCGCGTACCGCCTACGAGCCTCGGGCTGCCACGCAAACCGTTGGACGTTTACGCGATTGGGCGCTTATCAGCAGCTTGGCCACGCCGAGAGCCACCATCCGCGGAACACATTAGTGACAACCGCGAACATTCGCCGCCATAGGACAAGCCGCCACAGTCCTCTCCATGCCCCTAAGCACAACCGGCACAAAAAAAGGGGATGCCGAAGCATCCCCTCCATAATATTGCGAATAATGTTAGATTACTCTACAACAGTTACAGTAGCACGACGGTTGAATGAAACTGGAGACAGCTCATCAACACCACCATTACCCTTAGTAGTAATGTTGTCGCGGTTTACGCCCATCTTAACGAGCTCGTCAGCTACAGTAGCGGCACGCTTCTCAGAGAGCTGCTGGTTGTAAGCAGGCTTACCGGTAGCGCTATCAGCATAACCAGTAACGAGCAGCTTAGAATCGTTGTCCTTAGCATACTTGGCAATAGCCTGTACGTTTACGAGGTCCTTCTTAGAGGCGATGTTAGCCTTGTTGATGTTGAAGAATACAGATACGGGAGTAGTAACAACTTCCTTAGCTGCGGGAGCCTTCTGCTCGGCAAGCAGTTTCTTCAGACGGGCATTCTCGGCGTTAGCATCGTTGAGCTGAGCGTTGAGAGCATCGATCTGAGACTGAGAGAGAGCCTTGATAGCGTCAACATCGGGAGTCTTGTCCCAAGAAGCCTTGCCCAGGTTGAAGGTCAGACCTACCTCTGCGTAGAGGTTGTTGTCGTGAGAATCCCAACCACGGTCGCCAGTTGAGTGGTCAAAGCCATCAACATCGTTCTCAAGACGGTTCCAACCAAGTTCGAGGTTGATAGCCACCTTGCGGCTTACGTAGAACTGGTTCAGGATACCAGCGCTAAGACCCATGCCGTAAGTGTTGTAGCTCATAGAGCGAGAAACACCGGCACCGAGGAAAGGAACGAAGTTCCAGACACGGTTAGGGTTGTAGCCATAAAGCATGTTGCTCAGGTTGAACAGAACCTGCTCGTTAAGAGTCCAGTACTTGTTACCTACATCAGTGCGCAGAGGGCTTGGGTTAACCTGCTTGCCCCAGATGCCCTGAAGCTTGGTACGGAGACCGAGTCCAGGAGTGAACCACTTACCAATGGCAAGGGCTGCACCGGGATTAGAACGGAAACCCTTGACGGGGCTGTTAGAGAGACTCGCGCCGTGCTCCTGACCAGAGTACCAAGCGTTCCACTCACCACCTACCTGGATAAACCAGTTGCTCCAAAAAGAATTGGTCGATACACTGTACTTCTGTACAGGATCAGCATCCTGTGCCATTGAGCACAGAGATACACTGGCAAAAGCCAATACAATCAATAATTTTTTCATAACTTTTATATTAAACAATCAATGATTTGCTAATCAACTCACTCACATGAGCCACAGCTATGCGCTCGCGCGCAATAGCATTTGCAAAGATAGCTAAAATTTCATTACGCAATCGGATTTTACCTAAAAAAATCACAACTACGGTCAAAAAAGTTGTATTGTTTTAGTTTTATTTATGCGACATAAACAATTTTTTACACAATCAATGGTGTGTAAAGAGCCGACATAGCGCCTAAAGGGGCCCGAGCCACCTTCGGAAAAGGCCGGGAACTGGCTCAGGACAGTAACCTGCCCGCAGGGGCAGGACCGCCACCATGGACAGAAGGACCATGGTGGCCAACCCCAACAGGGGAAGCCGCCTATCCCAACAGGCTCTCTATCTCCTGCTGTTTAAGGATGCACAGTATATTCTTGCCGTCGGGCGTATAGTTGACATTGGAACAGGCGAACAGTTCATTGACTATATTCTCCATCTCCATGTTGCTGAGCACCTGGCCCTGGGGTATGGCGGCATGACGGGCCATGCTGAGGGCCAGTTTGTGGTTAATGTCGTCCTTGACTCCCCCACCCTTCTCACGGGCCGAGGCAAGCATGTCATTCAGCAAGGCACTCACATTGACGCCCTCGATGCCGACAGGCGTAGCGTTAACGGCATAGCTGCCTCCGCCAAGGTCTGTAAGTTCGAAACCCATGTCTACCAACTCGGGCATAACGTCCTGCAGTACAGCCGCATCGGCTACCGACAACTGGACCACCTCGGGAAACATCACCTTCTGCGACTCGCCTTTCTGGCCCTGTACCTGCTGCAGATAGCGTTCATATAATATACGTACGTGCGCGCGATACTGGTCTATAATCATCAGGCCCGACTTGACGGCCGTCATTATATACTTGCCCTTATACTGGTAATGTACCGGCGACTTGTCGTCTATCAGCTGGCCGGGGCCGCCCCCCTTAGAGAGAAACACCTCGCCCTCGGTCTCCTCGGCACTGTCGGACAGGCCGCTGTACAGTTCTTGCCAGTCGCGGGCCGGGGCAGACGGCTTCTGGGGAGCGGTCGACTTAAAGGGATTGTAGTTGGGATTATACTGCACCTTGGGGGCATCGACTACCGGGGCCGAACCGTTAAAGACGGGTATGTCCGGACGGCCCTGGGTGTCAAAATCGATAGACGGAATGTCGTTGAACACACCTATCGACTCCTTGACCGCTGCGGCAAGTATCTGCCAGATGGCCTGCTCGTTCTCAAACTTTATCTCGGTTTTCGTGGGATGGATGTTCACGTCTATATTCTCCGGGTCGACCGTGAAATAGATGAAATAAGGAACCTGCTCGCCAGCGGGAACGAGCCGTTCAAACGAGGACATGACCGCCTTGTTAAAGTAAGGATGCTTCATATAGCGCCCGTTGACAAAGAAAAACTGCTGGGCACCTTTCTTACGGGCGGTCTCTGGCTTGCCCACAAATCCCTTGACGGCACACATCGAGGTATCGACATTCACGGGTATCAGGTCGCTGTCCATCTTACGTCCAAAGACATCGGCGATACGCTGACGGAGTCCGCCTGCCCGCAGATTAAACATCTCGGTCCCATTGCTTGACAGCGTGAAAGCGACCTCGGGGTACACGAGGGCTATGCGCTCAAAGGCCATAAGGATATTGTTGAGTTCGGTAGAGTTGGACTTGAGAAACTTGCGGCGGGCAGGTACATTGTAAAACAGGTTCTCTACCAGGAAATTGCTACCCACGGGGCAGGCACATGGCTCCTGTCCAATAAAGCGCGAGCCAGATATGGTAAGATGCGAGCCTATCTCCTCGGTAGCCAGGCGGGTCTTGAGTTCTATCTGGGCCACCGCAGCGATAGAAGCCAGCGCCTCTCCGCGAAAACCCATGGTGGTCAGGGCAAAAAGATCCTGAGCCTGCCGTATCTTGGAAGTGGCATGACGCTCAAAGGAGAGGCGTGCGTCGGTTTCTGACATGCCCTTGCCATCATCTATCACCTGAATGGCCGTACGGCCTGCATCGGTTACCAGTACCTGGATACGCTTGGCACCAGCATCTACCGAGTTTTCTACCAGTTCCTTTATCACGCTGGCCGGGCGCTGTATTACCTCGCCTGCCGCAATCTGATTGGCCACCGAGTCGGGAAGCAACTGAATTATATCACTCATACGTACATTTATCGTTTAAAGGAAAAATAATACGGCCATCAGTACGACGGCCAACATCAGTAGGGGTACGAGCACACTCACCATCATCCTACCATGGGCTGCGCGAGCCCGATATCGCACACGGACTCTGCCCAGCGCCGTATCGGCATAGAGTCCGGCTGGAGCATGCGCTGTCTCACGGCCCGCAGCATAGTGCTTTCGGGCCTGGGCCACCTGTTCGCGGCGCGCGTCTATATATAAACAGGTGTGCCTAAAACCGCGCGGCCGCTGTGCTGACAGCCATCCCATCAGTTATCTAACCGTTGCAACGGAGCCTCATGGCGCTTACGCACCACCAGTCCCTCGCCGGGTTTCTTGCCCCGCCAGTTAAATATGTCATCCTTGTCCTTAGGGCGCAACTCCTCCAGCCACACAAAGACATCCAGTTTCTCCTTGCCTGGCGGTATCTGGGATATGGGATACATGGTTCCTTCTGGCTTGCAGGCCCATATCCGTTCCAGTTGGCGCTTGTCCGACAGGTACATACGCAGGGTATCGGTCTCCATGTAGTTGAGGGCCACCAGCGAGCTGTCCTTATCGTCGGTATAGTAGTACACGGTACGCACATTGCCAATAGCTTCAGTCTGACGGATATTGCCCTGGTCAAAATAAGCGTTCATCAGCCGCGAGGCCACCTGGTTATAATGCTGCTTGTCGGGCATCTGCTCTACCGAGAGGGCCTGGCCGACAACCTGAGCGAAGCGCACGGTCGAGTCGTTCATGTACACCTTGATAACCTCGCCCAGAAGCTGGCGGCCATCGCTCCATACAACGGGGTCTTTGTACATAGTCAGACACGAGTCCTGGCTGTTAAACACCAGCGAGTCACTAATGGCCTGTACGTCGGCACGAAAAATGCTCACCTTGTTATAACAATGAACCTTACGGTACACGGAGTCGGTATTAATATTGAATGTAAATATCTTGATAGAGTCGGCATGGGCGTAGAGAGTATCCTTGCCCTGCGAGTAGTCCTTGAGCAGGGCATGCTTGGTGGCATAACCGGCCCCGGTCTTCTCATTATACTTCAACTCGTCACAGACCAGCGAGTTCTTGTTCTCCTTATCTACATAGACGACATGGCCATATCCGTAGCTGTCACCATTCTTGACATAGTACAGGCTGTCGCCCACCAGGCTCTTCTGCTTGTCCTCCAGGGTGGAACGTCCATACAGCATGGCACGGTCGGTCTTAGTGTTATAGTAGGCATCGGTCGTTTTGACCACACTCTCCTTAGAAGTAATGCGCGACCCCGGGCCCACCACATGGGCCATTGACTTACGGGTGTCATAGTACAGCGTGTCGGTCACGATGAGCCTGTCGGCGCTACGCATCTTCACATTATAGTAGAACACGGCGTCGCGTGTGTCCAGATTGTATTTTCCCCAGTCGGCCACTAACTTGTCCTTGCCGTCCTCCAGCGTACCGCCCTCCATAAAGTAGGCGTAGTTATAGAGCCTATCGTAGTTCAGACTATCGGTCTTCAGCACCTGCCGGCGGTGTGTCAGCACCACATTGTACCGTGCGGCCATACGCTGCTCTACCCCATCGTAGTCGGCATAACGGGCTGTAAGCGACAGGGTGTCGCCCTGCTTGAAGCGCACATTGCCAAAAGCCTTGACCGAATTGGATTCCTGATAGAAATAGGCGCTGTCGCACCACAGTTGAGCACCCTGGTGACTGAAATGTACATGACCCTTGGCTATCTGGGCATCAGGATTGACACCGAAGTGATCAAATTTCAGCTCGTCCGAGTGTACAAGATAGATTTTCTCATCCGTCTTGGGCTTAGGCTTCGCCTTATGGGTGGGTGGCAATACCGACTGCACGCATAGGGCAAAAAAGCATAGAACTACAGCTACTGTAATCCTATGCCCTGATATGAATTGTACTATCTGTATGCGCCGCGTCATCTCACCCAACCTTGGTATTCGTAGTTGCAGTTCTTATAACGGTCGGCCATCCATACATAGGTGTGCTTAATCTTGTCCACCACCCAGTCGTGCAACTTCTGCTCACGCAACTTGGCTACAACTATATTCTTCATGACCTGATAGTCCTCGGCCAAGGTGGCCCGGTGACCCTCCATGCGGCTTTTGAGCTTGACGATGGCACACACCTTCTGCCCCTTAGAGTTCATCATCTCAAAGGCGCCAGACACCTCGCCAACCTTCATTCCCTCTACATGCTGAGCCACCTCTGCTGGAAGGTCTTTCATCTCAAAGCGCGATGTACGGCTCTGGCTTTCCTGATCAGTAAAGGCCATCAGTCCGTTATTGTTACGTGTGTCCTTATCATCCGATATATAGGAAGCAGCCGCCTCAAACGGGTACTTGCCATCGCGTATCTCCATGGCCACCGAGTCCAACCGCAGACGCGTTTTGTCTATGATGTCCTGCGAAACCTTAGGCCGGCGAAGAATGTGGCGTACCTTGATACGGTCACCCCGCTTGTCTATCAGTTGGATAATATGATACCCGAACTCAGACTCCACTATCTTGGATATTTTCTTAGGGTCTGTCAGGTTAAAGGCCACATTGGCAAAAGCCTGGTCCAACATGCCACGTCCCACATAGTCCATCTCACCGCCACGACGGGCCGAGCCAGGATCCTCGGAGTACAGGCGGGCCAGGGTAGCAAACGAAGTCTCGCCCTTGTTAATTCGGTCGGTATAGCCACGCAGCTCGTCCTTCACCCGGTTTATCTCCTCCTGGGTGGCCTTAGGCTGCCTGGTTATAATCTCGACCTCTACCGTGGTAGGAACGAAAGGTATGCTGTCGGCAGGCAACTTGGCAAAATACTTGCGTACCTCGCTGGGCGTAACGGTAATGTCCTTGACCAACTCCTGCCTCATCTTAGAGATAAGCTGCTGGTTACGGAAGTCATCGCGCATCTGCTGTCTCATCTGAGCCACTGTCTGATTGCGGTACTCCTCCAGTTTCTCCTTAGAGCCAGCCATTGATATCCAGTAGTTTATCTGCTGGTCTATACTGCTGGTCACGTCGCTCTCTGACACCTGGATAGAGTCTATCTCAGCCTGATGCAGGAAGAGTTTCTGCACGGCCATCTCCTCCGGGATGGCACAGTCGGGGTCGCTCTTCCACGTGATGCCCTCCATCTGTCCCTGCAGGCGCATAGTCTCCACGTCTGACTTCAGGATAGGCTCGTCGCCTACCACCCAGATCACCTCGTCTACTACCGAGGACTCTGGCACATCGGCATCAGCCACAGCCTTTACCGAGTCTTTAGGGGCAGGCGTCATACTGTTTCTGACAGCCATGGCCTGACTACCCATGAGCAGCGCAAAAGCCGTTGCACCTATACCTATTTTATATATATTCTTCATTCCTAATGATGATTATTTACCGTTTTCACCACCTCGTCGTTTACCGTTACGGTATACTTGCGACGCAGGCTGTCTATCCACTCGCGCTCCAGCTGTTCCTGGTAGTCGGCCAGTACCAGCGAGCGCACATCGTCTATGGTCTCGGGGGCCTTGAGACGCTTGCCATACACCGCGTCAAAGGGAAAATCTTTCAGAGGCTGTGGCTTCTTGCCCGTCTTGAACACCTCGCTGTCTACCACGGGATTGTCGCCCTTGGCGAAGATACCTTTCTCAACCCGAATACGCAGTACGCTATCCTTGTTAAACGTGGTGCGCAGCGTCTCGGCCCAATGGTCAAAGGGTACGCCCTTGACAGCCGCCTTAACAGCCTTGACATCAGCCTGAGTCCGTGTATGGTAAGCTATACCCTTGAAACGGGGCTCTGCCCATTGGTACTTTTTGCGGTTCTTATCGAAGTAAGCCTGCTGACCAGCCTCATCTTTCTGGGCCTTGTCCCATACCGTACGGTTACTCATCTCGAAGAGGAGCAGGCCGTCATGATATTCCTGAACAAGATAGCGCAGCTGGGGCGACCGAGCCTCCATAGCCATAGCCAAGCTATCCATAACCTGAGCCGGAGTGGCCTGTGGCCCATGCAGACGGGCCAACGAGTCTACCCGTTGGTTGATAATAGCCTCCTTGAGACCGCGGCGCTCTATGAAAGTGAGGATGCTGGTACGCAGCGAGTCGTAGGGGAAGCACATGCGCTTGTCTTTGAGCAGCACGATATGCCATCCGGCCGGTGACTCAAAGGGACGGCTCATCTGCCCAGGCTTCAGGGCGTAAACCTGACCCTCAAATTCCTTGAGCGTCTGGCCATGTTCTATCCAGGGCAACTCGCCTCCCTGCTGGGCCGACCCCTTGTCGTCAGAGCAACGGCGGGCCGTCTCGGCAAAGTCTGCTCCATTCTGTAGCGCCTTATAGATAGAGTCTATACGCGACTTAGCCTGGCGCACCTGGTCGGGCGAGGCTTTCTGGCGCATCATCACCAGGATATGGGCCGCCTTGACCAGCCCACCCGAGTTGTTCACCCGAGTACGGTAGTCGGCATATATCTTACGTGCCTCAGCCTCTACGTCGTCCTGGGTTATCAGCGACGGACGTATCTGCTGGTCGCGGTAAGTGGCAAACTCCTTTTTAAAGGAAGAGAGGGTGTCCAGATGCGCATCGAGGGCAGCCTCTACCTTCAGTTTATAGTTGATGAAGAGGTCTACGTACTCCTTCACGCTCTTGCGGTCTATGACATTCTCGTTGTTATTCTTGTTATACGAGTATTCGAATTCAGACCGTGTCACGGGCTTGCCGTTCACGGTCATTATCGTAGGGTCGTTCTGAGCCAGAGCCGTACCGCCACACCCCAGTGTGGCGGCCAGCAGTATCGTAGCTATTCTCTTCATTCGTTTCATATACTTATTCGGGACGGCTATAGTTAGGCGCCTCGCTGGTGATGGTGATGTCATGCGGATGACTCTCCAGTACACCGGCGTTGGTAATGCGGGTAAACTTGGCATCGTGCAGACGCTCGATGGTGGGAGCGCCACAGTAGCCCATGCCCGAGCGCAGACCGCCAATGAGCTGGTAAACCACCTCCTGGACTGTGCCCTTGTAAGGCACACGGCCAGCGATACCCTCGGGTACCAGTTTCTTCGCGTCGGTAGTGTCGCCCTGGAAGTAGCGGTCCTTAGAACCGTTCTTCTGCTCCATGGCCTCGAGCGAGCCCATGCCTCGGTAGCTCTTGAACTTACGTCCGTTAAAGATAATGGTGTCGCCGGGGCTTTCCTCGGTTCCGGCTACGAGCGAACCGATCATAACGCACGAACCACCGGCAGCCAGGGCCTTGACCACATCGCCCGAGTAGCGCAGACCGCCATCGGCGATAAGTGGCACGCCTGTACCCTGCAGAGCCGAGTACACATCATACACAGCGCTCAGCTGGGGCACGCCCACACCGGCCACCACACGGGTAGTACAGATAGAGCCCGGGCCTATGCCCACCTTGATGGCATCGGCACCATTGTCTACCAGCATCTTGGCAGCGGCTCCCGTGGCCACATTGCCTACTACTATATCTATAGAGGGGAAGGAGGCCTTCACCTCACGCAGTTTCTCTATTACGCCCAGCGAGTGCCCGTGGGCCGTGTCTATCACGATAGCATCGGCACCGGCAGCCACCAGGGCCGAAGCCCTTTCCAGCGTGTCCTTGGTTACGCCCACACCGGCGGCCACACGCAGCCGACCCTTATCGTCCTTGCAGGCCATCGGCTTGTCCTTGGCCTTGGTTATATCCTTATAGGTTATCAGGCCCACAAGATGGTTCTCAGCATCCACTACAGGCAACTTCTCTATCTTGTTTTCCTGCAGTATCTGGGCAGCGGCAGCCAGGTCGGTCTGCTGATGCGTGGTAACCAGGTTCTCATGTGTCATCACTTCATCGATGGTCTTGTCCAGACGGCGCTCAAAGCGCAGGTCGCGGTTGGTAACGATGCCCACCAGATGATTTTCTCCGTCTACCACGGGGATACCTCCGATATGGTAGTCGTGCATCATGGCCAGCGCATCCTTCACGGTGCGTCCCTGACGGATGGTCACGGGGTCGTATATCATACCGTTCTCCGCCCTCTTCACGATGGCCACCTGACGGGCCTGGTCATCGATGGTCATATTCTTATGTATCACACCGATACCACCCTCGCGCGCTATGGCTATGGCCATGGCCGACTCGGTAACCGTATCCATGGCGGCTGTCACGAATGGCACATTAAGCTCTATATGGCGCGAGAACTTGGTTTTCAACTCTACCGTCTTGGGCAGCACTTCTGAATAAGCGGGGATAAGGAGGACGTCGTCAAAAGTAAGGCCGTCCATCACTACTTTATCTGCAACAAATGATGACATATTGTATTTTTGAAATTTATTGCATGCAAATTTAGCAATAAAAATCCATAACAGATAGGCTTTTGCCGATTTTCTCGCCTGTTTAATTGTATTTAACGCAGAATGTCATTCACCCTTTCCGCCTCAACCACCCAGTCTGCTGGCAGGATGAAGTTCGCTTCTTCGACAGGCGGAGCCGTCATACAGGGTTTCCTTTATTATAATAGGGGCGGCAGAGACACTCCATCTCTGCCGCCCCATCTCAAGAGCCGGGAACCGACGCCCCCCATACGCCTACTTTGCAGTGGGCGCGGTCTTTAGGTCGCCATTATAGATCGAGTGCATAGAGCGCTTGGTCTTGGAGTACTTCATATCGCCCAGGCGGTAGCTTATCCCTATACTGAAGTGCTGGCGCGAGTACCGTCTGTCTGCCTGGCTATGGTAACCGGTGCCCTGGGTATAGGTAGTGCGGGTGAGCCACTTGTGGAATGGGTCTGCTGCACGGAGCGACACGGAAAGCCGCTTGTTGCGCAGGAACGAACGCGACAGGGAGAAACTGTTATAAACAATCCCGTCGGTACTGCCCTGGAGGGTGAAACTCTTCGTGCTTCCCGACAAGATGGCATACAGCGAGAAATCGGCTGGCAAACGCCACGACAGGTTCAGGGCGGCGTTGCCACTCCAACCATGGTTCTGCAGCTGGCGACTGGGATCTCTGAGGTCTACATAGGCCACGCCTGTGTTCAGCGTTATCCAGAGTTTGGAGGTGATGTTCCATTTATAATATATGTCCATCGCCGTACGCTCCACCCGTCCTACATTAAGATAGGTAGTATATATAGCGCCCGGTGCCGCATAGTGCTTACCATTGTCAAAATACTCGCCTCCCTCGCCTATCAGCCGGCTGTAACTCTCTATACCATTACTCAGATGGCGATAGTTAAAACTGATGTTAAGAGTGGTCTTACGGGTAAACCACCCATAGGTAGCGCCCAGATTATAGCTGTTCTCGGCTTCCAGACTACTGTTGCCCTGCACGATATTCTGCGGATTCAGATTGTTGAAATAAGGATTGAGATAGTAGATACTGGGGCGCGACAGCCGTTTGCCATATTCCAGACGGAGCGACTGCGACTTAGCTAACTTCAGGTTTACTTTCAGCGAGGGCACCACGTTCGCATAATGGCTCGAGTAGTTTCCGTCTGCTCCGATGGGGCCCGACAGATACTTGATGTCCTGATAAGTATACTCATAGCGCAGGCCGGGCATCACGGAGATGACCTTTCCACGATAGGTATAGCTCAGATAACCACCCAGAATGTTGTTCCGGTTCCTGTAGTGGTTGCTCCGCAGGTCATTGTGTGCCCATTCCGCACTCTGGTTTTGGCTGTCATACAGGTCGTTTTGGCTTTCGTTGTTGCGCAGTATGTACTTAGCGCCCACTTCGAATATGTGCTGCCGGCCCAGGGGAGTAGAGAAGTCATACTGGAACGTATGTTCATTGGTTTTGTCCTTGCGGTCCGAGCGGCTGTCATACAGCTGCAGCTGGTCGGCCACTCCGGCCATGCCGCCGGTTACAATATCGCTATACTGGGTAATATCCTTATTGTGCGATGGAGCGCTACTCAACTGATACGACAACGTGGTAGTACGCCGCGGGTCGCGCCGTCCCACCTGCTGATAGTCCAGGTTGATGGTTCCGTTAAAACTTGAGTTTCTCAGGTTGCCATGGCGCATATACGAATAGGCCGCCTGGCTGCCACCCTGGTTCCACATACCGGTACGTTCATCGCTCATCGCATGCTCCTGGCTCCCCATGCCCGACAAAGAGAAGGTTATCATCCGCAGGCTGTCTATCTCGTAGCTGGCATTGACCATGGCAAACTCGGTATTTCCCTGCGGTTTACTGCTGTTCTCGCTTCTGAGCTGCGTAGCGCCGGTAGTGCCACGGCCATCGCGCAGCAGGGTGGTATTCTCCTCGGGCAACAGCAGGCGGTTGTAAGAAATGCTGCCATCAAAGGCAAACTTGCCTATCTTGCTCATCGTCATCACGCTGCCACTGTATGCCGTCGTACCGGCATCGGCAAACAGCCTGGTAAGATGGCCCTCGTACTGCGAGCGCATCACGATATTGATAATGCCGCCTATGCCCTCGGCATCATATTTGGCTCCAGGCGATGTTATCACCTCAATGCTTTTAACCATCTCGGCTGGCAGACTACTCAACACGGCCTTGGGGTTGCGCGTAATGGCGGTTTTGCGGCCGTTCTGCAGTATCAGGAATTTCTTGGTACCATTCATCTCTATATTGCCTTCGCCGTCTACACTTATCAGCGGCACCTTGCCCATCAGTTCTGACAGCCTGAGCGTCTTGGCATCAGGGTCGGCAGCCACATCATAGGTCAGTTTGTCTACATCCATCGTTACCAGCGGTTTCTGGGCATCCACCGTTACCTCTTTCAGCATCTTCACATCGTCGGTCATATACAGCCGTCCTATATTCTTGAGCGTATCGCCCTCAGCTAAGGTAAACTGGCGTGGCACAGCCACCCTGCCTATCATGGCGGCCGTAATGCCATACGCACCAGGCAGTATGGGCAGCACCACTTCAAATCGGCCTGCACTATCGGCCAGCACCTTTCTGGTGCCTCCGCCGGGCAGCCCCTTGTGCGATACACATACCGTAACCATAGGCTCAGGCTCATCAGTCTCTTTGTCTGCCACCACGCCCACCACCTTACATGTAGGTGTCTGTGCCGGTGTCTGTGCTGCCATTGGCATGCTGCACAGAGTGGCCAGAATTGTCAAAATTACGCAGATCGATTTCATAAACTTCCAGTATTAGTGATTATTATTGTTGTTTGCATCCTTAGCGTGTGGCAGTTTAGCCGTTACCAGCATATTTCCCAACTTACCATATTTGACGATACCATATAGTCTGCCATTGGCGGCATTGAGCTGCACCAAGTTGACATTTGCCTTCAGGCAGTCCAGATTGCCCTTTTTATCCAGCCTCAATATATAGTTATACCGGGGTCTGTCAGATGCCCGCCACTTCTTATAAAGTATATAGACATTCTCGTCATCATTACAGATACCTTCTGAATATATATCGGTACCATTCGTAACATTAAACTTTAACACGTCGGGCACACCCGTGCCTATATAATAAGTTCTTTTGGCAACCAGTTTATTATCAACTATATTATAAAGCCTTATAAAGCCCATAAATATAGAAGAGAAGACCACATACCCGCCTTTCTTGTTATACCCCAAGAAGCCTTGACCCAAGGCATACCGGTTATTGGGGTCTGCTACCGAGTCCAGCAGACCATCGTATGGGTCCACGCTGTCCACCAGGTGCCCCTTAGCATTATATACATCTATTATATGGGGCCCGCCACCTGTTACCTTGGCACATATATACAGCCCACAGGCCTTCTGTATATGGTCTATGTCCTGTAGGGATATGCTGTCTGTACATACCACTTTGTGTGCATGAATAGAGTCCAGCAGATACTCTCTGTACGAGGCCCGCCAACCTCTGCGGAACAGCCCCAGGCGTCTGTCTGAGCAACTCAACTCTATCGGCCCAGACTTGTATCTGTCTACCAGGCGCTCTTTTTTCCCACCACGCAGAGAGAAGAGGCTCAGCTCCTTGCCATCATTGTAGTCATAGTAATAGTCTACAAAGAACACCGTGTCATGTACCACCGCGAAACTTCCACTGCCCTTTACCAAGCTATTAGAACCTGCTTTCGTAAAAAGTATCTGCTGCTGTGGAATATCCTCGACCGTGTCATATCTGTCGCCAACAGCCCCCCCCTGTTGGCAACCAGTGCATATACAAATGCTTAAAGATAATAAAGCGTGTTTCTTGTTCATATCTGGCAGTTTTTATTATGGGTCTTTAAGCTACATCCAACGACAATAAGGCTGATTGTCTTGATGGATGGTGCAAATATAAGCATAAGACAGAAAGCTGCCAAATATTTCTTTAGTTTTTTTTTGGGGGGGCATTTTTAACACTATCGGTCATTAGAGTTCTAATGACGGCTCCGGGAAGTCTAAAGACCGGTCTTTTCGTTTCTAATGACCGTCATTAGGAACCTAATGACCAGTGCCTTGACTTTAAGCCGTTTAAAGTTGCCTTTTTCTTGTGGTCATCTGACACCGCCTCACGGCACCGCGCGACACCTAACAGCAGCGCCACCCAGACAGGCCCAGCCAAAAGCAACCGCACTACATTATCTCGCATAACGGTATCATCACAAAGTCGCGCTCATTCATAAGCGGGTGGGGTATCTTGAGGTCGGGCTCATCGACATGGATGTCGTCGTAGAGCAGGATGTCTATATCTATGACCCTATCGTGATACACGCCACCGGCCGACTTGGCCGTACGACCCAGCGCACGCTCTATCTGCTGCGTGGCGGTGAGCAACTGGTGGGGGGTGAGCGTAGTGGACACGCGCACACAGGCATTGAGAAAGCGGTGGGCCGACGCGAACCCCCAGGGCTCAGTCTCATAAAGAGCTGACTGGCGCTCTACGGTGCCAATCAGCTCATTGATGCGTGCTATGGCCCTCAGCATGGTAGCACGGCGGTCGCCTATATTGGCGCCGAGGGCCAGATATACGGTATGTTTAGTCATTGAGTATGAGCATGGCATCGCCATAACAGCCGAACATGTAGCCATGCTTCACAGCCTGGTTGTAAGCCTCCATGACGAGGTCGTAGCCACCAAAGGCGGCCGTCTCCATGAGCAGGGTGGAATACGGGTGATAGAAGTTGGCTATCATGGTGTCGGCCAGGCCGAACTCGTAGGGCGGGAAGATAAACTTGTTGGTCCAGCCCTCGTACTCCTTGAGCAGGCCGTCGGTTCCCACGGCGGTCTCGGTGGCCTTGACCACGCTGGTGCCCACAGCGCACACATGGTGGCCCACTGCCTTGGCATGGTTTACCTTGTCGCAAGCCTCGCGGGTAATAAACATCTGCTCAGAGTCCATCTTGTGCTTGGTAAGGTCCTCGACCTCTATATCGTGAAAGGCACCCAGCCCACAGTGCAGGGTGATAAAGGCGCTCTCGATACCCTTAATCTCCATACGCTTCATCAGCTCACGGCTGAAATGCAGTCCCGAGGCAGGCACTGTTACACCTCCCTCGTTCTTGGCATAGATACACTGGAAGTCCTCCAGGTCATCGGCGGTACCGTGATGGTTCTCGCGGCGGTCTATGATATAGCGGGGCAGCGGGGCCTCGCCCAGGGCGAAGAGCTCGCGCTTGAACTCATCGTGGGGACAGTCGTAGAGGAACCGCAGGGTACGGCCACGGCTGGTGGTGTTGTCGATAACCTCGGCCACCATGGTGCCCGACTCGTCAAAGAACAACTTATTGCCGATGCGTATCTTGCGCGCCGGCTCTACCAGTACATCCCACAGGCGCATCTCCTCATTCAGCTCGCGCAGCAGGAACACTTCTATCTTGGCATCGGTCTTCTCCTTGGTGCCATAGAGGCGGGCAGGAAATATCTTGGTATCATTGAAGACAAAGGTGTCGCCCTCATCAAAGTAGTCGAGTACATTACGGAAGTCGAGGTACTCGCCCTCGATGGGATGGCCCTTGTCATCCTTCTTGTACAGGTCGATGGTCTGCGACTTACGGTGCAGCACCATGAGGCGGCACTCATCGCGGCGGGTAATACGGCAAGTCTCCTTCTCGCCCTTGTCGTTGACAAAGTCGTGATACACACTATGCGGATAGAGCGCTATCTGCTCCTCGGGCAATTTGAACTTGAACTGCGATAGTTTCATTATATCTTTTCTATTTCTTGATTATCTAACCATTCCTGGAAGTGGTCATAGTCTACACAGTTGTCTACCGTGTAGTCGCCCACACGAGTACGGCGCAGCGAGGTAAGGTAGGCCCCGCTGCCGAGTGCCCGGCCCAGGTCGCGGGCCAGGGCGCGTATGTAGGTGCCCTTGCCACAGGTAACACGCAGCCCCATCTGCATGGTGGCTGGGTCAAAGGCGGTCAGGGTGATGTCGTCTATATGCACATCCTTGGGCTTGAGCACCACCTCCTCGCCAGCGCGGCGCAGGGAGTAGGCTCGCTCGCCGCCCACCTTACAGGCGCTGTAGGTAGGGGGTATCTGCTGGATGTCGCCCACAAACTGGGTGAGCGCCTGGCGTATCATGTCCTCGGTAATGTGGCTGGTGGGATAGGTGGCGTTGACCTCGTGCTCGCGGTCGTAGCTGGCGGTGGTGGCCCCAAGCTGCAGCGTGGCCTCGTAGACCTTGGTATGGGCTTGCAGGGCCTCTATCTGCTTGGTACACTTACCCGTACAGAGTATGAGCACGCCAGTGGCCAGCGGGTCGAGGGTTCCGGCATGGCCTATCTTGACCTTGTGGCCCAGCGTGTGGGTAAGCAGGTAGCGCACATGGGCCAGGGCCCCAAAGCTGGACAACTTGTAAGGCTTGTCGATGGCAAATATCTCGCCTGTCTTGAAGTTCATAAGAACCGGTTAAAGCGAGAACAACAGCGTGATGACACCCACGATGGCACAATAGATGGCGAAGTAGACCAACTTGCCTCGCTTTACGATGTTAATCATCCACTTGCAGGCCACACAGCCTGACACAAAGGCGGCGATGAAGCCTACGGCCAACACGCCTAAGGAGATGTCGCCCATGACGGCGGCGGTGCCGTGCTTGACCATCTTGACGGTGTCCAGCAGGGCTTCGCCCAAGATGGGAGGTATGACCATGAGGAACGAGAACTGGGCCAGCCGGGCCTTGTTATTGCCCAGGAGCAGACCGGTGGCTATGGTAGAGCCCGAGCGCGACAGGCCGGGCAGTACGGCCACGGCCTGGGCCAGGCCGATGATGAAGGCATCCTTCAGGCTGATGGTGTCCTTGACACGGGGCTTGGCGTAGTATGAGAAGGTGAGCAGCAGGGCCGTAACCAGCAGCATGGCACCCACGATGGCCAGTCCGGAGCCGAAGACTTCCTCGACCTTGTCCTTGAAGAACACCCCCACGATGCCTACGGGTATCATCGAGACAACAATGTTGGCCACATAGCGGGTCTCGTCATTGTACTGGAAGCGGAAGAGGCCACGGAATATCCATGCTATCTCCTTCCACAGGATGACCAGGGTGCTGAGCACGGTGGCCACATGTACGGCGATGGTAAAGGCCAGGTTCTCCTCGCCCTCGATGCCAAACAGGTGCGAGGCGATGGTAAGGTGGCCGCTACTGCTTACGGGCAGATACTCGGTAAGTCCCTGGATAATGCCCAACCATAATGCTTGTAACCAGTCCATCAGTCGTTGTCCTTTCCTTTGTTGTCGCCGTCCTTGGGCTTGCGGGCCACGGCGTAAATCATAGATACAAATCCCACGAAGCACACCACGGGGGCAACCTTAATGCGCATCGCGCTGAATATATCGGGGTCATAGTGGGTATCGGAGGAGCCCGAGCCCGACATAAGGACAAATCCGAGAACCACCACCAGCATGCTGATGGCTATCAGGATAAAGTTTACCTTGTCAAAAGCGAAATTTCTTTTTTCCATATTGCGTTGCTATTGTTTTTCAGATTTTATACAGGTCGCCAGCCTTCATCTTCAGAAACTTGTTGACAGAGATGCCGGCGCTGATGACCGTAATGACGATGCCAAAGAGGAAGACGGTAAGGGCGGTGATGGCCAGCACCTGCCAGGTAACCACCGTAGAGACATCGGGCGCGTAGGTAAAGATGCCATAGACACCGGCACCCAGCACGGCAGAGGCCACCACGGCGGCTATGATGCCCACCACGGCGGCGCGCACCAGGAACGGCCGGCGGATGAAGCCCCACGAGGCTCCCACCAGCTTCATGGTGTGTATGGTGAAGCGACGGGCATAGACACCCAGCCGCACGGTGTTGCTGATGAGCGAGAACGAAACGAAGGTGAGCAGCACGGCTATCACCAAGAGTACCATGCTCACCTTGGCCAGGTTCTGGTTGACGCTCTCGACCAAGTCCTTCTGATAGGTGATGTCACTCACCTTGGGATACTTACGCAGCTCGGCGGCAATCCAGGTGAGCGAGTCGTTATTGGCATAGTCTGACTTCAGGGTGATGTCGGCCGAGGGCAGATAGGGGTTCTCCCCGTTGGTAAAGTCGGTCGGGTCGGTGCCCAGAACCTGCGTCTGCTCCTTCAGGGCACGCTCCTTGCTCACAAAGTCGAGCTTGTTAATATAGGGACGGGTCTTCAGCCGGGCACACAGCTGCTGGGCCTCGGGGGTGGTCATGTCCTGGTCGAACAGCACGGTAACCACCAGATTTTCCTTGACAAATGCTGAGGTATTGCGGGCCACCAGCACGGAGAATACCACCAAGCCTAACAAAACGAGCACCATGGCGGTGCTGATGCAGAGTGTTACAGACTGCAGACCATGCCTGCTGCGAGCCTTAGAACGTTTCTTAGCCATTTACCGATAGGATATAAATAGGATATAATATACCAATTTTGGTGCAAAGGAACAAAAAAAATACCTATTATACGACATTTTAACCACCATTAACGTGATAAGCCTGAAAATAACCGTAACTTTGTACACAGGCAGCCTGGCCACGCCCCTATCGGTGCCTCCGACACCTCGGGGCAGGGCTGGCTACATCATTATAAACCACACCATTATGAACACTCAGCTACACCACTCGCCCATCTACGGCCCCGTACACAGCCGCAGGCTGGGCCTCTCCGTAGGCATCAACCTCATGCCGGGCGATGGCAAATACTGCACTTTCGACTGTATCTACTGCGAATGTGGGTACAACCGCGAGCGCATCACCCACAGTCCGCGGCCCACTCGCCACGAGGTGGCCCAGGCCCTGGAGGCTCAGCTACAGCAGTTAGAGGCTCAGGGCGAGCATCCCGACGTACTTACCTTTGCCGGCAACGGCGAGCCCACCGCGCACCCCGACTTCGGGGCCATCGTAGACGATGTGGCCGCCCTGCGCGACCGCTATTGCCCACAGGCGCGCATATCGGTACTGAGCAACTCGACCCAGATACACCGCCCGGAGGTAAGGCGGGCGCTGATGAAGGTAGACTGCAACATCCTGAAGCTGGACACGGCCGACGACGCGTACATCGCCCGGGTAAACAGGCCCACCTACCCCACTTACCGGGTGGCCGACATCATCCGGGAGATGGCTGCCTTCAAGGGACATGTCATCATCCAGACCCTATTCATGCACGGCACCATGGCCGGGCACGATGTTACCAACACCACACCTTATTATATAGAGCCCTGGCTGGCTGCCCTGAAGCGCATAGCCCCTCAGGAGGTGATGATATATACCATAGACCGGCCCACGCCCGACACCATGCTACAGAAGGCCACACCGGCCGAATTGGACAGCATCCGCCAGCAGGTAGAGGCGCTGGGCATAGCCTGCACGGCCTCGTACTGACACTTGCCGACAACCCTCAGAACTACAACAGATATGAATATAGAACAAGAGATAAGAGACGACCTGCGCCAGTACTTAGAGGGCCGACAGGAGATAGACCCCCACATGCCTGAGTGCCCCGACCTGGAACAAGCGTGGGCCTCGGTAGGCGAGGACTACATGCCCGACGGCATACGCGAGTTTGCCAACTACCCCACCGTATCATTGGGCTGGATGATGTTTGTGGGCATGGCCATGGCTTACTACTGGGACACGGCCTGGGACACCTATGGCCACGAGCCCCATATATACAACACCCTGCGCGACCAGCAGGGCTACGACCACCTGGACGATTATATCATGGATGAGGTGCTGCAACTCTCTGAGGCTGACCGCACGGCTACCCGCCGACTGGTGGCCGAGTGTGCCAGCCGCACGTACAGTCACCTGCACCATGCCGGCCTGCAGCCTGGCAGCAGCGATGCCTTTAGGGGCTACATAGCCTGCCTACACCAACTCTACCTCATGGGCATAGCGGTACAGCTGCGCCGCATGGGCTACCACATGACCCAACTAAGCTAACGCCCTAATTGCCATGGTTACCTACAGCAAAGTATATTTCAGACACCATCTCACCCAGTTTCACCTACAGTTCACCGCGCTTTACGCCAAGGCATCCACCACGTTCCATCTCCCTGTCATGGGGTCGTAGTAACGAGCGCCGTGGTCGTACCAGTCGAGGCCGTGGGTGCGGTCCAGCTCCTTGCCTAT
>CAKPRX010000037.1 GCA_934183135.1 uncultured Prevotella sp. | reverse complement strand
AAGATACTCTTCATGCCCGATGCCCTGAGCTACCTGCTTACGGGCACGGCGGTATGCGAGTACACCGTGGCGTCGACCTCGGAGATGCTCAACCCGGCCACAGGCGACCTGGACGAGACGCTGCTGGCCAGCGTGGGTCTGCGGCGCGACCAGTTTGGCACGCTCACCCACCCCGGCACCGTCATCGGCACCATCAACGCCTCGGTACAGAAGCAGACGGGGCTGGGAGCCATACCCGTAGTGGCCGTGGCGGGCCATGACACGGCCAGCGCCGTGGCTGCCGTGCCGGCCCAGGACGAGAACTTCGCCTACCTGAGCAGCGGCACGTGGAGCCTGATGGGCATCGAGTCGCCCCACGCCATCATCAACGACCGCAGCTACGAGCTCAACTTCACCAACGAGGGCGGCGTAGGCGGCACCACCCGTTTCCTGAAAAACATCTGCGGCATGTGGCTCTACGAGCGCTGCCGCTTAGAGTGGCCCGAGCTCCAGGGCCTCGGCCATGCCGAACTGCAGAAAGAGGCCTGGGAGATACAGGACAACCGCAGCATCATATTCCCCGACGACCCGTGCTTCGCCAACCCCGACTCGATGGTAGGGGCCATCCAGCAGTACTGCCGCGAGCACGGACGCCCCGTCCCAGAGGGCCACGCACAGATATGCCGCTGCATATTCGACTCCTTAGCGCTGCGGTACAATGAGGTACTGGGCTATCTACGCGAGTTCGCCCCGTTCGACATCAACGTGCTGCACATCATTGGCGGCGGCTCCAAGAACGACTTCCTCAACCAGCTCACGGCCGACGCCTGCGGCATAACCGTGCTGGCCGGCCCACAGGAGGGAACGGCCCTGGGCAACGTAATGCTCCAGGCCAAGGCGGCCGGAAGCGTAGACGACATCTGGCAGATGCGCCGCATCATAGCCGAGTCGGTAGAAATGAAGAAATATGAACCCAAAAACAAATAAGCACATGAAGACTGAAACCATTGAAAAAAACTACGCGGCCGCCAAGGCGCGTTATGCCGAACTGGGCATCGATACAGACAAGGCCATCGCCACCCTGGAGAAGACCCCTATATCCCTGCACTGCTGGCAGGCCGACGACGTAACCGGATTTGAGAGCAACTCGGCTCTTACCGGTGGCATCCAGGCCACGGGCAACTATCCCGGCAAGGCCCGCAACATAGACGAGCTGCGCGCCGACATCGAGAAGGTGCAGAGCCTGCTGGCCGGTACTTACCGCCTCAACCTGCACGAGACCTACGGCGAGTTTGGCGGCAAGTTCGTAGACCGCGACCAGGTAGACGTTTCTTATTTCCAGGGCTGGATAGAGTGGGCCAAGGAGCACAACCTCAAGCTCGACTTCAACTCTACCAGTTTCTCGCACCCCAAGAGCGGCAGCCTGACCCTGGCTAACCCCGACAAGTCTATCCGCGACTTCTGGATAGAGCACACCAAGCGCTGCCGCCGTATAGCCGACGCCATGGGTAAGGCCCAGGGCGACCCGTGTATCATGAACATCTGGATACACGACGGTTCAAAGGATTTGACCGTCGAGCGTTATCGCTACCGCCAGATTCTCAAGGAGAGCCTCGACGACATCCTCTCCGAGCAACTTCCTGACATGAAGCCGTGTCTGGAAGCTAAGCTCTTCGGCATTGGACTTGAAGCCTACACCGTGGGCTCACATGATTTCTACGCTGGCTACTGCTCCAAGAACAATGTCATCTACACCCTGGACACCGGCCACTATGAGCCCACAGAGAATGTTAGCGACATGGTGTCGAGCCTGCTCCTCTTCGTGCCCGAACTGATGCTCCACGTGAGCCGTCCTATGCACTGGGATTCGGACCACGTCACCCTCTTCGACGACAATACTCGCAACCTGTTCTCTGAGCTCGTCCGTGCCGACGCCCTTGGCCGCGCCCACATCGGACTGGACTATTTCGACGCTTCTATCAACCGCATCGGAGCCTATGTCATCGGCGTGCGCGCTGCGCAGAAGTCGCTGCTCCAGGCTCTGCTCGAACCGCTCGCCACGCTGCGCAAGTACGAGGACGAGGGCAAGGGCTTCGAGCGCCTGGCTCTGCTCGAGGAGGCTAAGACACTGCCCTTCGGCGCTGTCTACGACTACTTCAACCTGAAGAACAACGTGCCCGTAGGCGAGGACTACATCGCCGATGTCCAGAAGTACGAGCACGATGTGCTCTCCAAGCGATAAGATAACCATAACGTGCTGTGAAGCACTCTACTGCAGTATGCCGTGAGGCATTTGTTTTTATAGGTAATTTTTAGATTTCACCCGGCCTCTGGTGGGGCCGGGCTTTTTTATGGCAAAAAACCTTTACACACGACTGTATATTTATGCAAAACGGGTGGTCATAATGTATAAATATACAGCCATGGCAACCGCTTTTCGGGGCATAAATTCCAGATTTTTCCAACAAACCAGGACGCTTTTCGGGCCCATTGGAAGCATTTCGGGGCATCGCGAGGGCCGCAAAAGTAACAATCATTTACAAAACAGGGATATCAGACACCATTTTCGCCGCTATTTTCGGTGCCGACGAGGATGGTTTTCAGGGTCGCCGCGATGGTCATTTTTTTGCTCGCGATGGTCATTACGGTTCTAATGACCATCGCGAGCACTCGGAAGGTCGTTTTCGGGTGGTCCGAAAATTGCCTTTTTCGTCATCGCCGCACCCTCGGCGAGCGTACAGGCAAGCCATGAAAGGCCAAAAAGCCCTCGCCCGTTGCCCAGACGCCAGAAATGTATATTTATACATTATCAGAAAAATCTTTACGATATCAGCCAGGGGATTAAAGGTAAAAAGTAAAAGGGTAAAAAGGTAAAAAGGACTGCTGGGGGTGCCCATGATGACACGCAGGAAACCTCTTTTTACCTTTTTACCCTTTTACCTTTTTACCTTTCGCAGTCCTTTTTACCTTTGAAAGCGCTTCTTACCCCCTCTGTGGCCTAACGCAGTTTCTTGATGACAGGCGTTACGAGCGCCTCCATGACATCGTAGCCCTTGCCGTTGGGGTGTACGCCGTCGCGGGTAAGTTCGGGCTTCATCCGGCTACCGTCCTCGGTAACCATGGCACTGAAGTAGTCCACATAGGGTATCTTGTTGGCCTGCGCGTAAGCCTTTACGCGGGCATTGAGGCTGCGTATCTTCTGGATGACATGGGTTGCGGCCTTGTTCCAGTGCATCTCGCCGGCCGGCAGGCACGAGGTGAGTATCACCTTTATCTTATGGGCCCGCGCCAGCTCTACCATAGACACCACATTGCCGTAGGTAAGGTTCTCGTCATAGGGGCCGGTGTTCTCGGCTATGTCGTTGGTACCATAGTTGATAACTACCACACGGGGCTGCAGGTTGATGACATCCTCGCGGAAGCGGAGCAGGAACTGGTAAGAGGTCTGTCCGCTGATGCCACGGTCTATAAACTGGTTCTGGTCGAAGTAGGACCTGTGGGTGCGTATCCACCCGATGGTGATAGAGTTGCCCATAAACACCACGCGCCTCTCGCCTTTCTTAGGGGCCCCTAACGCAGCGTTGTCCTTGTCAAAGTTGCGGAATTTGGAGAAGTCTACTTTCTGGGCGTCGGCCGCTGTCACGGCCATACATAGACAGGCTATGGCTGTCAGTAATCTACGTCTGTTCATAATAGCTGTTTTTAGTAATCTATTTATTGTCTACTTGTTTTTGAGAGCCGCCGGGGCTGCCGGCGGCGATGGTCTCAGCGTATGCCGTTGGTCTCGAAGAACTTCTGGAAGAACAGCAGCTGATAGTCGATGGCATTGTGCCAGTACTGAGGGTTGTGGCCACCGGGACGGGTGGTAAAGTCGTGGTCTATGCCACGGCCCAGCAGCCGCTCGTGCAGGCTCTTGTTGACCTCCAGGAAGAAGTCGCCCTCGCCGCAGTCAATGGTGATGGCCAGGTCGTGGTTGTTGATACGCCCTATCTGGTTGACCACCACGTTGGCGTCCCAGCGCTTACGGTTGTGGGCCATCTCGCCGAGCGAGTACTTGATTTCCCAGTTCTGGGGGAAGGGGCGGAAGTCTACGCCACCGCTCATACTGCCACAGGCGCCGTAAGTGTCCTTGTGGCGGAAGGCCAGGTAGAGCGCGCCATGGCCGCCCATGCTCAGGCCGGTTACGGCCCGGCCCTTGCGGTCGGCTATGGTCTTGTAGTGACTGTCTATATAGCTCACCAGTTCCTTGGCGGTAAAGGTCTCGTACTGCAGTTTCTTGTTGATGGGACTGTCTATGTACCACGAGTTGAGCGCGTCGGGCGTCACGAATATCATGCCCTTCTCGTCGGCTATCTCCGGCAGGTTAGACTTCACCTTCTCCAGCCAGTACTTGTAGTTGCCGGTGGCGCCGTGGAGCAGGTAGACCACGGGGTAACGGCGGTCGCGCGTCTTGCGGGTCTCCGCGGGCGTTATCACGACGGTCTTTATGTCCTTGTTCATCACGGTGCTGTGTACCATCACGGTATCTACCTTGGCTGCCAGCGCTCCTAACGACACCAGCAGGCCCATACTTATCAGTAAGAGTTGTTTCATCTGTATTGGAATATTGTCTTTTGTGGTGACAAAGTTAGCCATTTTATATAAGAATGTTTAAGAAAATGCCAAAAAAAATGTCATCCCCACTCACCACAGTCCCCAATGGCCGGGCCGCCACCCCATTGCCCCACGGCGGCATGGCTGGGGGCGGGGCGGCACCTTTTTTTGCCCCCATAGCGAAAAAAGTAGCCCGAAAGGCGGTAACTTTCTCAAAAAATGTTGTAACTTTGTCGAAAAGCAAGACTATCACCGTATGCAGAAGAGCAAATACCTGGTCACCAATGACCGCGACATACTATGGGGTCTCACCGTCAGCACCGTAGGCTACGAAGAGATAGGCAGTGGCGAGGAGTACCCCACCAAGGGCCATGCCGACGGCTACTACTTTGACACCACCAAGGGACGCGAGCTCAACGAGTACCAGATGCTCTACGTGACCCGCGGCGAGGGCGTATTCGAGTCGACCAACCAGAGGCTCACCCGGCTGCGCGAGGGCGACATCTTCCTGCTCTTCCCACACGAGTGGCACAACTACCACCCCTCGGACAGTGGGTGGAACTGCTACTGGATAGGCTTCAAGGGCCGCAACGTCGACGACCGTGTACGCGCCGGTTTCCTCTCGCCCCAGCACCCCATCTACCACGTGGGGTTCTCGGACCAGATCACCCGCCTCTTCGACGCCGCCTATCACGCCGCCGTCCAGGAGGCCGCCTACTCGCAGCAACTGCTTGCCGGGATAGTCAACCACCTGATAGGGCTGATGTACTCGCTGGAACGCAACATCCAGCTGAGCAAGAACAGCGAGCACATAGACATGGTGAACCGCGCCCGGTTTATCATGCGCAAGGAGGTGGAAAGCGACGTAACCGTACAGCAGATAGCCGAGCAGCTGGGAGTAAGCTACTCCAGCTTCCGAAAGCTCTTCAAGGAGTACACGGGCATCTCGCCGGCGCTATACCAGCAAGACCTGAAGCTGCAGAGGGCCAAGGAGCTGCTCACCACCACCGACCTCATCATCAAGGAGATAGCCTACAGGCTCAACTTCGACTCGCCCGACTACTTCTCTTCCAAGTTCAAGCTCAAGACGGGGCTCAAGCCGAGCGATTTCCGCAACATGGACCGATAACGTTATACATTAATAATATATAGATCATGAAAAGTATTATAGACGGTCGCCCCCTGCTCAAGAAGGAGATAGACCAGATAGCCGAGGTCGCAGGTTACCTGTGGCAGAACGGCTGGGCCGAGCGCAACGGCGGCAACATCACCGTAAACATCACCAAGTATGCCGACGATGAAATCAAGCACCTGCCTGCCATCAGCGAAATCAAGCACATAGGGGTCACCCTGCCCCACCTCAAGGGCTGCTACTTCTACTGCAAGGGTACCGGCAAGCGCATGCGCGACCTGGCCCGCTGGCCGCTCGACAACGGCAGCGTGATACGCATCCTGGACGACTGCGAGAGCTATGTCATCATAGCCGACAACCCCGTGCAGCCCACCTCGGAGCTGCCCAGCCACCTGAGCGTGCACAACCGTCTCATCGAGAAGGGCTCGCCCTATACCGCCACGGTACACACCCACCCCATAGAGCTCATCGCCATGAGCCACAACAAGAAGTATATGGGCAAGGATGTGCTCACCAAGATACTGTGGAGCATGATTCCCGAGACCAAGGCTTTCTGCCCGTTAGGACTGGGCGTGGTGCCCTACGAGCTGCCAGGCAGCCTGAAGCTGGCAGACGGCACGCTGAAGGAGCTGGAGGACTATGACGTGGTACTGTGGGAGAAGCACGGCGTGTTCGCCAAGGGCCTGGACGCCATGGATGCCTTTGACCAGATAGACGTGCTCTCCAAGAGTGCCAAGATATACATTGACGCCAAGTGCATGGGATTTGAGCCCGACGGCATGACCGACGAGCAGCTCAAGGAGATGAGCGCGGCGTTCAACTTACCCAAATAACCCGGCGCACAGCGCCATGACATAGACGACAACCACATCGGAGGGTCTGTAAGGGCTGGATAAGATGTCGGGGCGACCCCCTACATTTTATCCAGCCTCTTTTTTAGCGGCCGCAAGGGGCGGAGCCGACTCGCCAAACCACCAACACAAGAGACATGATAGGAAAAGACTATACACAGGGTAACATCTGGCGCAACATCACAGACTTTGCGCTGCCCTACATGCTGGCTTACTTCCTGCAGATGCTGTACGGACTGGCCGACCTGTTCGTGATAGGCCGGTACTGCGACGTGAGCAGCATCACGGCGGTATCTATCGGTGCCCAGGTCATGCACATGGTCACCGTGGTCATCATAGGTCTGGCCATGGGTACCACGGTGCTCACCGCGAGGGCCGTGGGCTCGCACGACACCGCCCGGGCGGCCTCGGTGATAGGCAACACGATAACGCTGTTTGCCCTGCTGGCCGTGCTGCTGGCCGGCGTACTGCTCTGGGGCAGCGGCGCCATCGTCAGCCTGATGGACACCCCGCCCGAGGCCGTCAGCGGCACAGTCCGCTACCTCACGGTGTGCTTCGCGGGCATCCCCTTCATCGTGGCGTACAATGTCATAGCCTCTGTCTTCCGAGGGCAGGGCGACTCCACACGGCCTATGTACTTTGTGGCCGTGGCCTGCGTGGTCAACATAGCGCTCGACTTCCTCCTCATAGGCTACATGGGACTGGGGCCCGTCGGCGCGGCACTCGGCACCACGCTCTCGCAGATGGCCAGCGTACTGGTGTCGCTCGTGGTGATACGGCGCCAGCGCGACCTGCTGCACATTACGGGGCGCGACCTGCGCTTGCAGCGGCGGGTCATCGGCCACATCTTCAGCATCGGCGTGCCGGTGGCCCTGCAGGATGGTTTCATCCAGGTGGCCTTTATCGCCATCACCGTGATAGCCAACGGGCGTGGACTGATAGATGCCGCAGCCGTGGGAATCGTTGAGAAATTTATCGGACTGGTATTCATCGTGCCGTCGGCCATGCTGGCTACCGTGTCGGCCCTGGCAGCCCAGAACTTAGGGGCTGGCGACAGCCTACGGGCAAGGCAGGTGATGTGGCGCGCCATGGCCATATCGGTGGGCTATGGCGTGGTGGTGGCCTTGGTACTACAGGTTACGCCGCGGTGGGCGGTGGGCCTGTTTACCACCGACCCGGCCGTACTGGCCCAGGGGGCCGACTATCTGCGCGGATATGTCTGGGACTGCATCTTTGCCGGTGTACACTTCTGCTTCAGTGGCTTCTTCACCGCCTGTGGCTACTCGCTCATCTCCTTTGGCCACAACATCATTTCCATCTCACTGGCCCGCGTACCGCTGGCCTACCTTTCGTCGGTCTATTATCCCACCACGCTGTTCCCCATGGGCATCTCTACCTGCATGGGGTCGGTCCTGTCATGCGTAATCTGCATCGTGGCCTACCGGTGGATGGCGCGCCACCAGCGGTTCGGGCCGGAGGCATAGCCTGGAGCACGCGCATCTCAGCTGCCGGCCACAGTCTTCTTCCGGGAAGCGCACCGAGGGCTACGGCCTGTATTCAGAAAGGGGGAAGTCGGCACGGTTTGTAAAAAAAGTTGCCGTCATGTCAATATTTTTTAAGATATTTTCCTACCTTTGCAAAGACGAGGAGGCTCGCCGGACATTCTCCAAGGGGCCATCCTGTCCGCCTTTTCTTAATCTGCGGCCACCCGCACAGGTTGGCCGAGTATCTGACAACGACTAACGAGCATGAAGCAAATCGTATTCAACCGCCGCAACGAGCTACTGCGTGTGCCCCTCACGCGGGCCATGTTCTATGAGGCTTTCGGCAACTACTGCTACGGTGTGTTTGCCAACAAGCAGAAAGTAATGTTGCCCGTGGGACTGGCCGAGGTGGAGCGCCTCATCCAGGTGAACCCCGAGGCCGACCAGCCCACCTTTATACGCATCGGCAAGCGCTACATTGTAAACGCCGACATGATCGTACAGGTCAACATGAGTACGCAGCGGCTCATCCTCTCCGACTTTGACCACCCCGACCACTTTGCCCTGCCCATCTCCAAGGATGCCCTCAGGGCCATCAAGCAACTATACGAACAACAGATGATATGGAAATAGGACAGACCATTACCATAGGACGCATGGGGCAGCAGCCCATGCACATAGCCGACACCACCGTAGACCCCGAGCACGCCCGACTGCGCCGCACGGGTACCGACACGTACCAGATAGAAGACTCAGACTCGGCCAAGGGGGTCTTTGTCTTCGGCATGCGCGTGGTGCGCAAGACCATCAAGGGCGACACGCCCTTCTTCCTGGGCCAGTACAAAACGTCGGTACGCCAGCTGCTCACCGACCGGTCGTCGGTAGACCTGCAGCAGGTATGGGCCAACTACGAGCACGAGAAAGTAAAGTGGGACCGGTACTCCATGCTGGTCAACTCGATACGTATGCTCACCCCCATCATCACCATGCTGCTGGCCCAGACCGTGGGCCAGAACTGGATGGTGTCGGCCGTCGTATTAGTGGTGGTCATGGTGGTGGCCATCGTAGCCGGCGAGAAGGTGCTTGAGAAGAAGACGCTGGCCATGGCCGAGCTGAACACGCGCATGCAGACCGAGTACGTGTGTCCCCACTGCCACCGCTTCTTAGGGCTGGTGCCCTACGCCGTGCTACGCAGTCGCCGCTACTGTCCCAGCTGTGGCGTACCCATCCAGTGACACACCTTAATTCTATATGGTATATGCGCAACCTCATCACAATCCTCATCCTGGCCCTGCCACTGACGGCCACGGCACAGGGCATCATCCGCCACGCCCCCGTAACACCCCAAAAGCAGCAGACGACCAAGAGGACGGCTACCAGAAAGGCGGCCAAACCATCCCCCAAGGCTTCCGACCCTGTACAGAAACTGTATAACGACATGGTCTATATCGAGGGAGGTACCTTCATCATGGGGGTCTCGGCCGATGAAAACTATTGGGGCGCAGAGCGGGCCCGCCCCGCCCACCGGGTCACGGTGAGCGGTTTCTATCTGTGCAGATACGAGACCACCCAGGCCCTCTGGCAAAAGGTGATGGGCAAGAACCCCTCGCTATACCGTGGCACCAACCACCCGGTCGAGAGTGTATCGTGGAACGACATACAGGAGTTTATCCGCAAGCTCAACGCGCTTACGGGCAGGCACTACCGTCTGCCCACCGAAGCCGAATGGGAGTGGGCCGCGCGTGGGGGCAAGCATAGCCAGGGCTACCGGTTCAGCGGCAGCAACGACATAGACGATGTGGCATGGTACAAGGGCAACACCCAAGACCGCCACAAGCCTGTGGGCACCAAGCGCCCTAACGAGCTGGGGCTATACGACATGTCGGGCAACGTGTACGAGTTCTGCGGCGACGGCTATGCGCCCTACACCACCCAGAACCAGACCAACCCGTGTCCCGAAGCCGCCGATGGCGAGCACCCCCTGCGTGGCGGCAGTTTTGTGGCCGGCACTTTCGACTGCCTATGCAGCGACCGCTCCAGCCAGTCGCCTACCTACAGCCACAACCACTTGGGCTTCCGTCTGGCCCTGTCACAATAGTCTGCCCGACCAGTGCCGGCAGCCCGGTGCCACCAAACCTGACGGCAATGCCTCCATCCGAGGCGGCAAGAAAACCAACGGACAGGGGCCTTTCGTCACGCCAGAGGGCCCTTTCGTCCGGTAAAGGGTAAAACATTTGGACACCTGACCGCCATCTACTACCTTTGCAGTAGATATAAACAACTCATTAACAACCATTACCAGTATGACTGACAACAACACTACCATCCGCGGTGGCCAAAAGGCCGCCAACGCAAGCGACGAGACTAAGCGTAACAACCATATAGCTGCCAAGGCATCGGCCGCCGCCATCTTAGGTGCCGCCCTCGGCGTAGCCGGCAGCCAGGCCATGGGTGCCCGGCACACCGACAGCACGGCAGCCACCGACTCTACCGCCGAGAAGCCCGAGCCCAACCGTCCACAGGCTGCCCGCCACGAGGAGCCACAGGAGCAGGCAACCGCCCAGGAGCCGCAGCACACCCAGCCGCAGCACGAGGAGGCGCACCCCACACAGCACGCACAACCCCAGGCCACCCCTGCGGCCAACGAGGAGCAGGAGGGCGTGGTGATACACAAGGTGGAGAGCCGCATAGACGAGGACGGCAACCATGTACAGGTGGCCAGCGCCACCATCAACGGCCACGACGCCGTGCTCATAGCCGACGAGAACGGACACATAGAGACCCTCGTGGTAGACGGCAACGACAACGGCATGGTAGAACAGGGCGAAGTGGCCGACCTGAGCCAGGCCCACCTGTACCTGAACGGCAACGAGGTGGTAGACGGTCAGCCTACGGTAGAGGTGAGCACGCCCCACGACGACGAGCCCGAGGTCAAGGTAATAGCCGTAGAACACAATGTGGACCTGGACGGACAGACAGTAGACGTGGCCGCCGTACAGATGGGCGACCAGAACGTGGTACTCATAGACAGCGACCAGAACGGCGAGGCCAATGTGGCCATAGCCGACCTGAACCACAACAATCAGATAGACCAGGGCGAGATAGCCGACGTGAGCGAGCACCATATAGCCATGCCCACCGATGCCATGACGGGCACACCGGGTACCGCAGAGACGGGCGACGACCTGCCAGACTACTCGGACAACGCCGACATAACCATGGTAGAGGTATAACCGCGCACGACAACGATGAACATACGTCTGAAGTGTCCCCACTGCGGGGGCGAGATCAACGTGGGCGCGGCCCCAGGGCTGGAGGAGAAGACGGCCGAGTGCCCCCACTGCCACGAGCGGCTGAAGATAGGGGCCTTTGTGCCCTGCCTGTCGCTACAGGCGGGCGACCGCCGCTACCAGCTGCACTTCGGCCGGCAGTGGATAGGCCGGCAGACCGACAACAGCACCGCCGAGGTACAGATACCCGACGACAGCCGGTACATGAGCCGCCGCCATGCCATCATAGACATAGCCTGCACGGCTGCTGGACTGCGCTGCACCTTTGAGGAGCACGGCACCAACCCTACGCAGGTGCAGGGCGTGGAACTCATCGAGGGCGACATCGTGTACCTCAACATCAACGACTGCCTGACACTCGGCGACCGCAAGATGTACCTGGCCAACGATTTTGAATAATACCACTACCGACATGGATACCCACACACCCACACAGGCCGGCATAGGCATAGCCACGCCGGTATGCTACAGCGAGATAGGGGCCAAGGCCAACCAGGAGGACGCGCTCTTCCCCCTGGCGGGCGAGGCCACGGCCCGGCAGCGCGTATTCCTGGTATGCGACGGCATGGGCGGCCACGAGCACGGCGAGGTGGCCAGCCAGTGCGTGGCTCACACCGTAGGCACGCTGACGGCGGCCCAGCCGCCCTGCGACACAGCCACCATGCGCACCGCCTTCGAGCAGGCCCTGGCCACGGCCTACGACCGCCTGGACGAGATAGACACGCCGCCCAGCGAGGGCCGCACCATGGGCACCACGCTCACCTTCTTGGCACTCTGTACCGACGGCATCCTGATAGCCCACATCGGCGACAGCCGGGTGTACCAGTTGCGCCCGGGCGAGGATGTGGTGATGCGCACCCGCGACCACTCGCTGGTGAGCGACCTCATCGCCGCCGGCGAACTGACCGAGGACGAGGCGCGCACATTTCCCCAGCGCAACGTCATCACCCGCGCCATACAGCCCCACCAGGAGCGGCGCGACCGGGCTACCTACAACGTGGTGCGCGACGTGCACGAGGGCGATGTGTTCCTGCTCTGCTGCGACGGCGTGGTCGAGCAGCTGGACGATGCCTCGCTCTGCGCCCTGCTCTTGGCCCCCGGCAGCCTGACGGACCGCCTCGCGGCACTCCGCGACGAGTGTCTGCACCGCCATACACGCGACAACAACTCGGCCTACCTCATCGGCATAACCGCCGTGGACAGCCCGGCCCGGCCCCAGGCGGCCATGCCCACGTCCCCGGTAACACAGCCTCGTGGGCGGCACAACTGGGTGTATGTAGCCATCGCCCTGCTCATAGCCCTGGCCTGTTTCCTGCTGGCCCAGGTGTTCATGGGCAACAAGGACGGGGCAAGGGCAGGCAAGACCGACCCACCGGCCACTGAGACGACAGCCGACAGCGCCCCGCTCCGAACCATCCAGCACCGATAGGTGCCCCTAACCACACCAAGAAACAAGTAATGACCCATATAGACATGACAGAAAACAACGCAGAACGCGAGGGCCTGCTCGCCATAGGCACCCTCCTGGCCAACGGCAAGTACCGCATAGAGCAGTACCTGTCATCGGGCGGATTTGGCAACACCTACATAGCCACCGACCTGGCCTTTGACGAGAAGGTGGCCATCAAGGAACTGTACATCAAGGGCGTATGCGGACGCGACGGCAGCACCAACGACGTGGCCATCACCCTCACGGAGAACCAGCGTACCTTTGAGGCGCAACGCGAAAAATTTCGCAAGGAGGCGCGGAGGCTCCGCCGGCTGAGCAATGCCCACATCGTCAAGGTACACGACCTCTTTGACGAGAACGGAACCTCGTACTACGTAATGGACTTCATCGAGGGCGAGAGCCTGTCGGCACGCCTGAAACGTACGGGCCACGCCATGGCCGTGGCCGACGTGCTACTGTTGCTGCCGCAGGTGCTCGATGCCTTAGAGACGGTTCACAACGCGGGTATATGGCACCTGGACCTCAAGCCGGCCAACATTATGATGGACCGCCAGGGCAACGTACAGCTCATCGACTTCGGCGCCAGCAAGCAACTGCGCAACCAGGACGGCCAATCGCTCTCTACCTCGTCGGCCCTGGCCTACACGCCGGGCTACGCATCGTCAGAGCAGATGGAGCAGAACTTAGAGAAGTTCGGGCCGTGGACAGACCTCTACTCCTTAGGAGCCACTATCTTCAACCTGCTTACCCTGCAGCAGCCCCCATCGCCCTCGGACATAGACGAGGATGTCAACGAGGCGCTGCTGACCCATCTGCCCAGCGGCATCGATGCCAAGGTGAGCGAGCTTATCGTGTGGCTGATGAAGCCCAACCGCAAGATGCGGCCGCAGAGCGTGGCCGACGTGCGCCAGTACCTGTCAGAGACCGTCGGCCCAGGCAGCGGAGGACAGCGGAAGCCTGTGGCCCAGGCACCGCGACCGACTTCGGCACCACAGCCCACCACAAGGCCAGCAGCCGACGACTCCACGCAGCTCAACACACGTATGCGCAAGAAGGTGCAACAGCCCTCGTCTACCGAGCCGGAGGACGAGGACGAGGAGCGTAGCCCCAGGATGCGTCGGGGCATCATCGCCGGCATCGTGGCAGTGATAGCCGGCGGCATCGTGATAGGCAGCGGCGTGTCTGTACTGCCACGGTCGTGCAGCTCGAGTACCAGTGCGTCAGCCACAGCCGATGAATCGGAGGGCGTCAGCCAGGTGCAGATACAGATAGACCACGGCCCGCAGAACCTGCGCACCTTCATGTACACTGGCGAGGCCACCGTGGTGACGGGCGACCAGGGCGACACGCTCAGCATAACCCCCTTCGGACAGGGCGAGGCCCAATACCCCAAGTCGGGCGACATCCCTGCGGCCACCTACAAGGGCCTCTTCGTCGACGGCCTGCCCCACGACGACACGGGCACGGCCACGATGGTCTTCGACAATGGCGACCGGTACGTGGGAACCTTCGAACAGGGCAACTACGCCAAGGGTACCTATGCCCTGGGCAACGGCGGCAGCATATACCAAGGCACGTTCAAGAACGGCGCGCCCACCGACGGCTACTGGTACACCCACGCCGGCCGGCCCATGAGCCGGGTATCGGCGGGCAAAGAGATAGCCGACACGGCAGGCATACCGCCCTATCAGCCATAGCCGCGCCATCTCCAGCCATCCTCATAAACTCCCTCGCGCAAGCTACGCGCGCCGTAGGCGCAGCAGTTTAGAGCCTGGGGCAACGCCCCAGGTACACATCCTTTAAACTATTGTCGCGCTACAGGCGCAAAAGTAGCGAAGCGTAAATCTCCATGATCACGCCTACGGCTACTGCTGCGCCTGTAGCGCGCTTTCCTCATGTGGGGACGATACCTGGGGCGTTGCCCCAGGCTCTAAACTGCTGCGCCTACAGCGCGCGCCAACTACGAGAGTATCACCAGCACGCCCGAAGTGGCTACGAAACTTCATATAACGGGCATTGAATATATAGAGAGAGCTCCGCGCTCCCCAAGACCGACCTTCAGCCTTCCAAAGACAGCCCCTAATGCGCTAATGATGACTCCCAGGATAGAGAAGGTCAATTTCCACAAATTGTGCGATGTTTCCCACTATCATGGAGTGTCTCCCCATCCCTGCCCTTTTTACCTTTTTACCCTTTTACCTTTTTACTTTTCAATAAAAGGTCGGTCTTTCATTTTCCGCGATATTCATTTCTTTGCCAGCAACCATTATCAATAACTTGGAAGTCCACGAGGGCACGCCAGCAGCGCTTTTTACTTTTTTACTCTTTTACTCTTTTACCTTTCAAAGTTTCTCCAAGGAGTGTAAATACTTTTCATTTTATCAGCGCGACCACTGCGACATTCTTGACATAGGTCAAGTTAACTTTCTTTGTGACTGCCATTCATTTTTAACATTTCTGTAACATTCCAGCCATCGTCATGGCCCTTCTCGGGGGGACTCCCGCCCACGCACAGACGCTATTCGCTGTCAAACAACGTATTACAAATTTTACAAAGGCCCACATACCTCCCACAGAGGCCCTTTCGGAACCCACCGGAGCCATCACTGACGGCACAATCGCGCAAAAATTGCGCACGTTTTTTGTTAACAGGGCAAAAATAGTCGGCTTAATTTTTTTATATATGATAATTATTAGTTAAATTTGCCCCCATATCATCTTAATAATTGATAAATATGAGAAAAAAAAGTAGCTTAACTTTACTCTTTTTCCTGCTTTTCTTCCCATTGGCCCTTTTGGCACAAGAGGTCACGGTGAAAGGTAAGGTAACTGAGAAGAGTACTGGCGACCCTCTGCCAGGTGTGAGTGTAGTCGTGGAGAAGTCGACGCGAGGAGTTATGACCGACGTTGACGGCGGTTACGAGATTAAAGTCAAGACGACCGACCACCTCGTATTCTCGTATCTGGGCATGGAAGACCAGAACGTAGCCGTGGGAAACCAAACGGTTATCAACGTACAGATGGCGCCCAAGAGCAACGAGCTCAACGAGGTGACCGTAGTAGCTTATGGCAAGCAGAAGAAGGAGAGTATCACCTCTTCTATCACCACGGTCAACGCCAAGGACCTGCGCGTACCATCGAGCAGCCTTACCACCTCGTTTGCCGGTAACATCGCCGGTATGATAGCCTACACCCGTTCGGGTGAGCCGGGACAGGACAACACCGACTTCTTCGTCCGTGGTGTCACCACGTTCGGCGAGGGTGGCTCCAACCCCCTTATCCTGATCGATAACATCGAGCTGACCACGACAGACCTTAACCGTCTGCGCCCCGATGACATCGAGAGTTTCTCTATCCTCAAGGATGCGTCGGCCGCAGCCCTCTACGGTGCCCGTGGTGCCAACGGTGTCATCCTGGTTACCACCAAGCGTGGTGAGGAAGGTCCTGCCAAGATCTTCGGACGTATAGAGCACTCTATCTCAAGCCCTACCAAGAAGGTGGAGATAGCCGACCCCGTAACCTACATGCAGTGTTACAACGAGGCCCTGCTGTCGCGCAACCCCAGCAACATTGACGACCTCATCTACAGCCAGGACAAGATAGAGAACACGGGCAAGCCCGGTGCCAACCGCATCATCTACCCTGCCAACGACTGGTACGACATGCTGTTCAAGAACACCGCACAGAGCACCCGTGCCGACGTGTCTATCCGTGGTGGTGGCAAGGTGGCCACCTATTATATATCGGGAGCCTTCACCCAGGATAGCGGTATCCTGAAGGTAGACCACCGCAACAGCTTCAACAACAACATTGACAGCAAGGTCTACACCATGCGTGCCAACGTGGATGTCAATGTCACCAAGACCACCAAGGTGGGCCTGCGCCTTACCGGTAACTTTGACGACTACACCGGCCCGATGTCTTCGGGTAACGAGATGTTCGTCAACGTAATGCACGCCGACCCTGTACTCTTCCCGGCCTACTATCCTATGGATGCCGACCACGTAGGTATCAAGCACATCATGTTCGGTAACTACGAGACGGGCGGCTACATCAACCCCTACGCCGAGATGGTTCGCGGCTACAAGGACTACCAGCGCTCGCAGATGATAGCTGCCGTACAGCTGGACCAGGATCTGAGCTTCATCACCAAGGGTCTGAAGTTTACTACCCTCTTTAACCTTACGCGCCTTTCAGACTTTACCACCAAGCGTTACTTCAAACCTTACTGGTACCAGTTGGGCAGCTACGACTCGTACACAGGCGAGTACCACATTAACCGTATCAACGAGGATGGTACCGACTATCTGACCTACGAGGAGGGCAAGAAGAACGTAACCAACACCATGTACTGGGAAAGCCGCCTGTACTGGAACCAGCACTTTGACGTTCACTCTCTGGGCGCCTTGCTGGTATTTACCACCCGCGAGGAGCGCGAGGCCAACGCCGGCTCACTGCAGCTCTCTCTGCCTTCGCGCAACGTGAGCCTCGCCGGACGTCTGACCTACGGCTATGACGACCGCTACTTTGCCGAGTTCAACTTCGGTTACAACGGTTCTGAGCGTTTCTCCAAGGAGCACCGCTGGGGTTTCTTCCCCTCAATGAGTTTCGGCTGGATGATGTCTAACGAGAAGTTCTTCAAGCCATTGGAGAAGGTTATCACCAAGCTGAAGCTGCGCTACTCTTACGGTCTCGTAGGTAACGACAACATCGGAAAGGCAGCCAACCGCTTCTTCTATCTCTCTGAGATGAATATGAACTCTGGCTCGGCAGCGTCGCACTTCGGTAACAACCTGCAGACTGTCTATAACGGTATCACCTTCAAGCGTTATGCCAACGCAGCCATTACATGGGAGCGCTCCAAGAAGCAGAACTTCGGTGTGGAGCTCCAGCTGTACAAGGACCTGGACATCATAGCCGAGTACTACAACGAGAAACGTACCGACATCTATATGAACCGTGCTGACATCCCGTCGACTATGGGTCTGCAGACCGCTATCAGCGCCAACATCGGCGAGGCCTCAGCACACGGTGTAGACATCCAGCTCGAGTACAAGAAAAACTGGAACAAGGACCTCTGGACATCAGCCCGCGGTAACTTTACCTTCGCCCGCAGCAAGTACGAGGTTTACGAGGAGCCTACCTATGCTGAGTCGTATCGCCAGCACAAGGGCTACTCTATCAACCAGAAGTGGGGTTACATCGCCGAGCGTCTGTTTGTAGACGACGAGGAGGCAGCCAACAGCCCGTCGCAGGCCGGCTTCGGCTCGCAGTACGGTGGTGGTGACATCAAGTACACCGATGTAAACGGTGACGGTATCATCAACGAGGCCGACATGGTGCCCATAGGTAATCCTACCTCACCAGAGTTTATCTATGGTTTCGGTTTCTCGGTAGGTTACAAGGGCTTCGACTGCTCGGTATTCTTCCAGGGCCTGGCCAACGAGTCGTTCTGGATCAACGCCAGCGGCTACAGCAAGAACAACACTGGCGGTATGGCTCCGTTCTACCAGCACACCCAGCTGCTCAAGTCTATTGCCGACGACCACTGGAGCGAGGACAACCGCAACCTGTATGCTTTCTGGCCCCGCCTAAGCACCTATCTTAATAATAACAACACGCCGACCAGTACCTGGTGGATGCGCGATGGCTCATTCCTGCGTCTCAAGCAGATGGAGTTAGGTTACACCATACCACGCAACCTCACCAAGAAGTGGCACATGGACAGCCTACGTTTCTACGTGTCGGGTACCAACCTGCTTAACTGGAGTAGCTTCAAGATGTGGGACCCCGAGCAGGGAGCCTCAGCTCTGAACTATCCCCTGCAGCGCACTATCAATATCGGCTTAAACGTTACTTTCCAATAAACAGACAATACTATGTTGAAGATATTTAATAAAATCAAGACTTCGGTACTGGTTGCCGGCGTAGCCCTTGCTGGACTCGCATCGTGCAACGATTACCTTGATGTAGTGCCCGATGGCGGCGACCCCACACTGGAAGACGCCTTCAGCCTTCGCTCGGTAGCTATCCGCTACCGTGGTACCTGCTACTCATACATGCAGAAAGACGGTTTCGGAAGCGGCGACCCTGCCCTGCTCGGTGGTGATGAGCTATGGGATCTCTATCCCCGTACCACCCAGAAGTACATCGGCCAGACCATGACCATGATAGCACGTGGCCTGCAGAGTAAGTCCAATGTGTATGGCAATGACTGGGATCATTACTTTACTGCCATCCGCGACTGCGACAACCTGATAGACAATGTGGACAACGTGCCCGACATGACTGATGCCGAGAAAGCCCAGTGGAAGGCCGAGGGACGGTTCCTCAAGGCTTATTACCACTTCTGTCTTATCCGCAAGTGGGGTGCCATACCTATTGTAAAGCACAGTCTGCCCATGGATGCCAGCGTAGAAGAGGCTCGCGTTTACCGCGACCCCATCGACAGCTGCTTCAACTTCGTACTGAGCGAGATAGACAAGGCCATCCCTTATCTGGCCGAGTCGTTCGATGAGAGCGAGTATGGCTATGTAACCAAGGCAGCCGCTGCTGCTATGAAGGCCCGTGTGGCCTGCTATGCTGCCAGCCCACTGTTCAATGGCAACGAGGATCAGAAGAACCTCGTAGACAAGCGCGGCATACAGCTTTTCCCAGCAAAGACCGAGGAGCAGAAGCTGGAGCGCTGGAAGTATGCCATGCAGGCTTGTAAGGAAGCCATCGATGAGTGCGAGAAGGTTAACATCAAGTTGTACACAGGCCAGGATATTACCCTCCGTCTGGGCGACAACGATACACTGAAGACCGACCTCATTCTCCGTGGTACACTCTGCCAGCCCTGGAACACCGAACTTATATGGGGCAACACCCAGCTATCATGGGGTAGCAGTGAGCGCCAGTACTGGCAGATGCTCGCCACGGTAGATCTTCAGGCTAAGCAATTCGGAATGAGCGGCTCTATCACTGGTTATCGCTGCGTTGGTGTGCCTCTGAAGATTGCCGAGGAGTTCTACTCTAAGCATGGTGTGCCAATCTCTGTTGACAAGGATCGCCAGAGTGGCTGGAATGAGTTTGACATTGCCCGTGGTGACGAAGCCCACAAATACTATCTGGAGAGAGGTTACGAGACCGTTAAGCTCAACTTCGACCGCGAGCCCCGTTTCTATGCCTACTTAGGCTTCGATGGTGGTAAGTGGCTCGGCCAGTTACCCGAGGCTACCTTGCAGAAAGCTCCTGGCCAGTTATCGCCCGAGGACATCCTCGACGTAGAGTGCCGCAACGGAAAATATGCCAACAAACTCGGTGGCAACCAGGGCCCTGTAACGGGTTACTTCCCCAAGCGCACAATCCCCTACCAGAACCGTGTGACGGGTAACGCTGGAACGAACGTTTCTACGACTTTCTTCCCTTATCCTATCATACGCCTCACCGACCTCTACCTGCTCTACGCCGAGGCCATCAATGAGGTTGAGGGTCCCAATGGTGCTAACAGCGCTGAGATGTTCAAGTGCATCAACGAGATCCGTGAGCGTGCCCACATACCCGATGTGAAGACCGCCTGGGACGAGTACAGCACCAATCCTGGCTACTACAACACACAGGCTGGTATGCGCGCCATCATCCATCAGGAGCGTATGAACGAGATGGCTTTTGAAAGCCAGCGCTTCTGGGATTTGCGTCGCTGGAAAGAGGCTCCCGCGGAGTATAGCAAGAATATCTATGGATTCAACCTGAACGCCTCGGATCCTGCCGAGTACTACAAGAAAACCCTCGTGTTCGAGCAGCCATTCTTGCTCCGCGACTACTTCTGGCCAATCAGCACTTCGGTTATGGAACACAATCCTAATCTTATCCAGAACACAGGTTGGTAAACTAATAAACAGCATACAATTATGAAAAAGATATTAATATCATTCAGTTTATTACTGATAGCTGTCATCACCTTGGTCAGTTGTGGTGACGGTAACAGAATAGACCAGAGAGGCGGAATGGCTATTCCGCAGGAGCCCACCATTGTGGGTGTAAAGTCGGTTCCCGGTGGTGCCATCATCAAGGTTTCCATCCCCGACGACCCCAACCTCAAGGGTGTGGTGGCCACCTATCAGCGCAACGGGGCAACTGTAGAGTCTCGCATATCACGCTATCTTGACACACTGGTAGTCGAGGGTTATGCCGATGAGAACGAGCATGATGTAGTAATCCGCTCGTTTAATGCAGACGATGCCAAATCAGAGGGGCAGACCGTAAAGATCACTCCGCTTGAGGCTCCTGTCAAGACCGCCAAGTTCGAGGCTTTCGAAAGTTTCGGCGGTATCAAGATACGCATTACTGACAACCCCACCCTGGCCAAACTGGCCCTCGTGGTTCAGTGCGACCAAAACAACCCTGACCAGGAACTTGCTTACGACCAGCGCAAATGGAAGGACGTGTCTACTTTCTTCACCGAGAGCAACTCTGTCATCGTTACCCGTCGTGGCCTGGAGGCAGTTCCTACTGTCTTCGCTTTCCACTTCCGTGATGATTTCGGCAACGTGTCAGAGACCCAGCTCGTCAAACTTACCCCCAAGGAGGAAGTAGCCCTCAACAAGAAGCTCTGCAAGCACTACCCTGTAGACGATGACAACTTTGTCAATGACCCCAATGGTGGTGGTGTCGCCGCCCTCTTCGACGGTGTTGATTATGGTTATAGCAAGTTCTTCCTCGCAGCCAAGGGTAACCCCATTCCTACATGGCTCACCATAGACCTGGGTCAGGAGGCTTCTATCAGCCGTATCGCCACGAAGCCCCGTGGAGACTATATGCCGTTCCAGAGTGGTAATGTCCGCGAGTGGGAATTCTGGGGTATCGACGTAGACCCGCGCCAGGATCTTATAAACAATCCCGCCAACAAGGACGATGCCGACTACCAGTCGCGCCATGGTTTCAGCCGTGGCTGGTTTATGATAGCCAAGGGTGAGCAGTACAAGCCATCGGGCTATGCTCCCGACGGCACCGTAGACGGCTGGACCTCCGAGGACCGCGAGTACTACCTGAACAGTACCGAGTACGAGTGTGACAACACCAACCCGCTTACACCCCGTGCCTTTGACAAGGTACGCTATCTGCGCATCGTGGTGGTTAACACCTTCGAGTCATGGCAGTACAAGCAGACCTCTGGCGGATGGTTCATCGGCGAGGTAAGTCCTTATGGTCAGATTTATTAAATAGTAATCTTACTAAATAGCATACGACAATGAAAAGAATATTATATATCACATTGATTGCCGCGCTTGTAGGCTCGTTTACCTCCTGCAAGGACCAGGACGACATCTACAAGCAGTGGGTAGTACCTGGCGGCAGCGTCTATCCAGAGAAGGCCAATGGCCTTAACGCCAAGTTGGGTTACAAGCGTGTACAGCTCAGATGGGCCACGCCCAAAGACCCCTCGGTGGCAAAGGCCGTCATCACCTGGGACAATGGTGACCAGACTAAGGAACTGAACTATGCCGACTATGCCGGCCAGGACAGTATCAGACTGGAAATAGACCAGCTCAAAGAGCAGAGCTATACCTTCAACATCATCAACTACGACAAGGAGGGCCACAAGTCTATGCAGTCTGAGAACACAGCTTCGCCCTATGGCGACATCTGGCTCGCCACACACTCAGAACGTACCATCAAGTCAGCAGAGATACCCAGTGGCACCAATGCCAACATAGCCCTTGACTTCGGCACCAACGAGATG
>CAKPRX010000036.1 GCA_934183135.1 uncultured Prevotella sp. | reverse complement strand
CCATAAGGTACCTCTGGGACCGCAACTACTCCGAGACCCGCAACCCCGAGATACCCTCGGCCATCATAGAGACACTCTCGCATCAGAACTTTGCCGACATGACTTACGCCCAGGACCCCAACTTCAAGATTACCATGGCCAGGGCACTCTACAAGAGTATATTGAAATATGTGGCGGCCCAGCATGGCACACGCTATACGGTTCAGCCACTTCCCCCCAGGCGCTTCAGCCTGAAGATGGTGGCCCCCGGACGGGTGCAGTTGGCCTGGCAGCCCCAGACCGACCCTCGCGAGCCCACAGCCATGCCCACCTCTTATATTATATATACGGCTAAGGACCGGCAGGACTTTGACAACGGCACCGTAGCCACAAGCCCATCGTACACTATAGACATAGAGCCTGGCAGGCAGTACAACTTCAAGGTGGCGGCCGTCAATGCCGGCGGCGAGAGTTTTGCCACCGAGACGCTGTCGGCCTGGTACTCGCCCAAGGCCACCAAGACCGTATTGGTGGTCAACGGCTTTGACCGCCTGTCGGCTCCGGCAGTCATAGACACCCCCGAGCGACAGGGATTTGACCTTGATGCCGACATGGGTGTATCGTACGGGCTTACCGAGTGGAACGGGCGGCAGACCGACTTCAACCGCAGCCGCATAGGAGTCGAGGGGCCTGGCGGCCTGGGGTATGGCGGCGAAGATATGGCTGGCCAGTTCGTAGCTGGCAACGACTTCAGCTATGTGGTCAGTCACACCGAGGCTATAGCCAGCAGCGGCCGGTACAATGTAGTGAGCTGCGGCAAGGACGCCGTCAGCCAGGGGCTGGTCAGCCTTGCCGACTATCCCTGTGTAGACCTCATCCTCGGGTTGGAGCGGTTCACCCCATACTCGCTTGAGTACTACAAGACCTTTACGCCCCAATGGCAGCAGTTGCTGCGGTCGTACACCCAGCAGGGGGGCAACCTGCTGGTAAGCGGGTCGTACATAGGCTCGGATATGCAGGACGACCGCGAGCGCCAGTTCCTGGCCGACGTGCTCCAGGTAGGCTATCAGCCTGCCGACAGCGTGAGCGCCGAGGCTGCCGTCCATGGCCTGGGGGTAGACTTCAGCATCCAGCGCCAGCCCAACAGGTACCACTATGCCGTCCAGCACCCAGAGATACTACACCCCAAGGCCCCTGCCTACTGCGCCATGCAGTACGCTAACGGCACCTCGGCCGCCGTGGCCTATCAGGGCACCGCCTACCGCAGTTTTGCGATGGGCTTCCCCTTCGAGTGCATCACCTCGGGAACCACCCGCAACGCCCTGATGCAGGGCATACTGACATTCTTACTACCCCAATGACAACAACCAAAGACAGATATACTATGTACAAAATTCAAGCAAACCCCACCGGAACCAGAAGCATAGACGTGAGCAGCGAGCATCTGGCCACCATCGAGAAGTACGCACTCCTGAACGGGCTGGTAGACAGTACCGGCATCATAGACGAGGCCGTACTGGACAAACTGAAGTTCAATATACGCGCCATGCTCGAGTCTGAAGCCGGCAAGGACAAGGCCCTGCTCGACCTCTGCCTCGACGTGGTGTACAATAACAACATGAAGGCTTTCGGACTCAACCAGCTGGTAAACCTCTACCATGAGTGGCAAGCCCAGCGCGCCCACGATGACAACAGCGAGGTAAACGCATAATACCAGGGCAGCCTTGAAAGAATACAGACTGACCGATTTTCTGCCCACGACCAAGAAGGAGTGCGAACTCCGCGGCTGGGACCAACTCGATGTAATCCTCTTCTCGGGCGATGCTTATGTAGACCATCCCTCTTTTGGCGCCGCCGTCATAGGCCGCGTCCTTGAGGCCCAGGGCTACAAGGTGGCACTCGTCCCCCAGCCTGACTGGCACGGCGATTACCGCGACTTCAAGAAGCTGGGGCGGCCCCGGCTGTTCTTTGCCATATCGCCCGGCGCCATGGACTCGATGGTTAATCGCTACACGGCCGCCCGGCGTATGCGCAGCGATGACGCCTACACACCAGGGGGCCGCCACGGCATGCGCCCCGACTATCCCTCGATAGTCTATACGAAGATACTAAAACAGCTGTTTCCCGATGTACCGGTGGTACTGGGTGGCATAGAGGCGTCGTTACGGCGGCTTACCCACTACGACTACTGGCAGGACAAGCTGCTGCCGTGTATACTGTGCGACTCGGGGGCCGACATGATTATCTATGGCATGGGCGAACGGCCCATTGCCGAGCTGTGCCGGCAGATGGACAACGGGGCCGACATAGCCACCCTACACAGCATACCACAGACGGTGTTCCTGTGCCACGAAGGCGACATACCAGGTGGCGTTACCACCGACGACATCGTACTGCACAGCCATGAGGAGTGCCTGGCCAGCAAGAAGGCACAGGCAGAGAACTTCAGACACATAGAGGAAGAGTCTAACAAGATACACGCCCAGCGCCTGCTTCAGGCTGTAGGCTCGCGCTATGCCGTGGTCAACCCGCCTTACCCACCCATGACCACGGCCGAGCTCGATGCCTCCTTCGACCTGCCATATACCCGCATGCCCCATCCCAAGTACAAGGACAAAGTGATACCGGCCTACGAGATGATCAAGTTCTCGGTCAACATACACAGGGGGTGCTTCGGGGGCTGCGCATTCTGTACCATCTCGGCTCACCAAGGCAAGTTTATAACCTGCCGGTCCAAGGAGAGCATCCTGCGAGAGGTCAGGCAGGTCATGGAGCTGCCTGGCTTCAAGGGATACCTGTCCGACCTGGGCGGGCCGAGTGCCAACATGTACGGCATGCACGGCAAGAACCGCAAGGCCTGCGAGCACTGCAAGCGCCCGTCGTGCATCCACCCGCGCATCTGCCCCAACCTGAATACCGACCACAGCAAGCTGCTCGACATCTACCATGCCGTCGACGCGCTCCCTGGCATCAAGAAGAGCTTTATCGGCAGCGGTGTGCGCTACGACCTGCTGCTACACAAGACTGATGACGAGAAAATCGACAAGGCGGCCCGCGACTACACCCGCGAGCTGATATGCAGGCACGTGAGCGGCCGTCTGAAGGTGGCTCCCGAACATACGTCGGACAAAGTGCTATACCAGATGCGCAAACCGTCGTTCCAGCTCTTCTACGAGTTCAAGCGCATCTTTGACCAGATTAACCGCGAGTGCCACCTCAAGCAGCAGATTATCCCTTACTTCATCAGCAGTCATCCTGGCTGTCAGGAAGAGGATATGGCCGAACTGGCCGTGATTACCAAGGACCTGGACTTCCACCTGGAGCAGGTCCAGGACTTCACCCCTACTCCCATGACGGTTAGCACCGAGGCCTGGTACACGGGCTACGACCCCTACACACTCGAACCTGTCTTCTGTGCCCGTACTCCCCGCGAGAAACAGGCCCAGCGCCAGTTCTTCTTCTGGTACAAGCCCGAGGAGCGCCGTAACATAGAGCACGAGCTGCGCCGCATAGGCCGCCCCGACCTGATAGCTAAGTTGTATAACGGCCGGGGCTACACTAACCGGCACACGGCTTACGATGACAGGGCCATAGGCAGCCGGCCTGAGGTGCCCAAGCGACAGGGCGACCGCCGGCAGGGCAACAGGAAAGCCTCGTATAACCCCAACTTCAACCATGCAAATCATAGAACAGAAGATAGTAGGCAAAAAAAGTCTGTCGACGTGCGAGGACGCCATCGTCGTAACCCCTGACTTTGTGGCTGTCATCGACGGCAGCACCAGCAAGACGGATAAAAGAATCAGCGACAGCTATAGCAACGGCCAACTGTGTGCCCGCACGGTTGGCCGCTGCATAGCTACCATGGACAGCACCACCGACTGCCGCGGTTTCTGCCAGATGGCAACGCGCCAGGTAGCCGCGCTGTACAGCGAGAGCCAGCGGACACAGCTGCAGGCGCACCCCCATCTACGGGCCACGGCTTCGGCCGTGATATACAGTAGGCTACGCCACGAGGTATGGCTGGTGGGCGACTGCCAGTGCCTCATAGACGGCCAACTATATACCAATGAGAAACCATCAGAACACACCATAGCCCAGGAACGGGCACGGGCGATAAGGCAAGCCCTGGACAGGGGCCTCTATACGGTAGACGAACTGCGCCGGCACGACTACGGGCGCGACGCCATCTACCAGCAGCTCATAGACGCTACCCAGGGTCAGAACCGCGACTATGCCGTCATCGACGGTTTCGACATCGCCCTCAGCCATGTGCCCATCCTGCCTGGTGGCCACCACATGGTGCTGGCGAGCGACGGCTACCCCTGCCTCTGCGACACCCTTGCCGAGAGCGAACGCCTGCTCAGCGACCTGCTACACAGCGACCCGCTGTGCATAGGTACCCACTGTGCTACTAAGGGATGGATGGAGGGTTCTTTTTCGTTCGACGACCGTAGCTACATTAGCTTCACGGTGTAGAGAGTTAGCCATTGACCTTGATACGCAACCCGTCGTAAGCCAGGGTGAACCCCTGGGGCAGACGGCGACACACATCGGCATGCAGGCCGATGTCGTGGTTCATGTGTATGAAGTAAGTAGAGCGGGCACCGAGACGATGCGAGAAGCGGATGGCATCGTCGACCAGCATGTGACTATGATGGGGCTTTTCCCAGCGCAGGGCATTGACCACCAGGGTATCTACGCCCTCTAACAGGGCAGCGTCGGCATCCGAGATAGACTTCATATCAGTAACATAGGCCAACGGGCCAAAGCGGTAGGCCAGGATGGGCAGCTTGCCGTGCATCACCTGGACAGGCAACACCTCTACCCCACCCAACCTAAAGGCCTGGCGGGGCACCAAGGTATGCAGGTTAATCTTAGGAACACCCGGGTACAGCTTATCGGTAAAGCAGTAAGGCATGGCACGCCTTACCCCGGCCACTGTAGTGGCATCGGCATAGATATGGGTATCGCCGAAGATAGAGAAAGGACGCAAGTCGTCCAGTCCGCCGACATGGTCATAATGAATATGCGTAAGGAGAACGCCCGTGAGGGGACCGAAGGGCAGCGGCATGAGCTGCTGACGGATGTCGGGGCCGCAGTCTATCAGGATGCGGGTACCGCCACACTCCAGGAGGGCCGCCGTGCGCAGCCGCTTGTCACGGGCATCGGTACTGCGGCATACTTCGCAGGTACAGCCCAGGGTGGGCACCCCACACGAGGTACCCGTGCCCAGGAAGGTAAGGGTCATGGGAGCAGCCGCCGTATGCAGGCCTTCTGTACTACTTGACATTGACTTCAGGATAAATGTCTATGCCGAACTTCTGCTTAACATCACGCTGTATGGCCTGGTAGAGAGCCACCACCTCGCTACCCGTGGCCCCGCCGCGGTTAACGAGCACCAGGGCCTGACGGTCGTGTACCCCCACACGGCCCACCGTACGGCCACGCCAGCCACACTGGTCTATCATCCAGCCGGCGGGAATCTTCTCGGTGTGCTCATCTATGGTGTAGTGAGGCATGCCGGGATACTGGGCATGGAGGCGCTCGTACTGCTCGCGGCTCACCATGGGGTTCATGAAGAAGCTGCCGGCGTTGCCAAGTTCCTTGGGGTCGGGCAGCTTGTCGCGGCGAATGGCCACGATGACATCGCGCAGCTGCGAGGCCGTGGGGTGCTCTATATGCAGTTCGGCCAGACGGGCGCGGATGTTGCCATAGTCCAGATGGGGTGTAAAGGAGCGGTGCAGACGGTAAGTGACCGAGGTGATGAGGTAATGGTCGCGCCACTCGTGCTTGAACCTACTCTGGCGGTAGCTGTACTGGCACTCCTCATTGGTCATCTCTACCCTGCGGCCCGTAGCTATCTCCACGGCCTGTACACGTACTATGATGTCCTGGGCCTCGGCCCCATAGGCGCCTATATTCTGCACGGCCGAAGCCCCCACCTCGCCCGGGATGAGCGACAGGTTCTCGGCCCCGTGGTACCCGTGGGCCACCGCGTAGGCCACCACATCGTCAAAGGTGGTTCCGGCCCAGCAGTCCAGGTACACCCCGTCGGCATCGCCGTCTACGGTACGTACCGCCACGTCGAAGCGGCGCTCGGGGGTTATCACCGTTCCGGCATAGTCGCCCGTGAGCAGCAGGTTGCTCCCCTCGCCTATCAGCAGCAGGGGCCTGTCGGCCTCGGTGAGCTCACGGCAGACGAGCTGTGCCTCCTCGGCCGAGGCATACTCCAGGTAACGGCGGCACCGGGCATCAATGCCAAAAGTGTTATGGCCCAACAGCGAATAGTCTCTGATATCTTTCATCTGTACATGAGTATGAGTGGGTATGACGGACAGGGCTCGCACCCTGCTTAGTAACTGAAACTGGACAGGCGCCACTTGCCTTTACGGCGGTTGAAGGTCATTTCCATCTCCAGTCCATTAGAGATGCCGCGCACGGCGAATATCTTGTGGTTGCTCTCATGGTAATGCTGCCCGTAGAGGATGTTGTAGATGACGCCCTTGGGGAAGAACGAGGGCTTAAAGGCCGACCACTGCTCGGGCATCATCGTCCCGGTGATGGAGCCGAAGTCGTCGTCGGGGTCGGGCGCCGTAAAGGTGACATTGTCGTCCAGGCTCCGCTCCTGGAACAGGCTGTCTGTAGCAAAGCGCTTGTAGAAGAGCAGGAAACTGGAGTTGTACCCGTTCTTCACCGAGCGGTTAGCTATCGACGTAAGCATCCACTTGCCATTGATACGGTCGAACACGTACTGCTTGACAGCCTCGTTGGCCAGCGTTATCTTCTCTACCACTACGTGGCCGACGGTCGTGTCCTTTACTATCTGCATCTGCTTGCGTGAGTCGAATATCAGCGTGTAGTATTCCTGGCGCATGAAGAAGTGGTCTACCTTCCAGTGACCTGCCGTGATATGGCGCACCACCTTGCCAGCGGCATATACCGGCAGCGGGAACACGATGCGCTTCACCTGCAACTTCCTGTTGCCTGCAAAGTTAAAGAAGAAATCATCGAAAAGCTCATCGGCAGCCTTCGGCATAGGCTGCTGCTCTATCATGCTTTCCAGCGTATCTACAGCGGTACTGTCTACCGAGTCTGCAGCCGCCAGACTGTCTACCCCTGCCGGTTTCTTGTCCGAGCATGCCGAAGTAGAAAAGACAGTAGCCATCGCTACCATCGCCAACAACATCAGTAAGGCACACTTTCTCATGTCTGTATAAACATTAATAAGTATTCCAGGCCCTGCAAGCCACCCTATAATATAATAAGGTGTGCCCGGTCTCTCAAATCGCTGCAAAAGTACAACTTTATTTCGATATATTTTTTATTTTCCACCAAAAATATTACCTTTGCAGCAAATTAATAATATTTATACAATGATGATTATTGATAAGATAAATGCCCTGATGCAGACGGTGAGCACCCTCAGTGCGACAAATGCCGACGAGGTGGAGCAGCTGCGCCTGAAATACCTCAGCAAGAAAGGCGAGATAACCGCCCTGATGGCCGAATTCAGGGCCGTGCCCGCAGAGATGAAGAAGGAAGTGGGCATGAAGATTAACGAGCTCAAGCAGAGCGTCCAGGCCAAAATCAATGAACTCAAGGAGCAAATAGATAGCACAGAAGAGACCAACAGCGACATAGACCTCACCTGCACGGCTTATCCCGTGGCCTTAGGTGCGCGCCACCCGCTTACCATCGTCAAGAACGAGATTATAGACATCTTCTCGCGGATGGGCTTTACGCTGGCCGATGGCCCCGAGATAGACGACGACCTCCATGTCTTCACCAAGCTCAACTTCGCCGCCGACCACCCCGCACGCGACATGCAGGACACTTTCTTCATCGAGCAGCACCCCGACGACGTTACCAAGAACATCTTGCTGCGCAGCCACACCTCTGGCGACCAGTCGCACTATATGGAGAACCACCAGCCGCCCATCCGCATCATCTGCCCCGGCCGCGTGTACCGCAACGAGGCCATATCGGCCCGCGCTCACTGTTTCTTCCATCAGGTCGAGGGTCTCTACGTCGACAAGAATGTCAGCTTTACCGACCTGAAGCAGGTTCTCCTCACCTTCGCCCGCGAGATGTTCGGCCCCGACACCAAGATACGTCTCCGCCCCAGCTACTTCCCCTTCACCGAGCCCAGCGCCGAGATGGACATCAGCTGCCACATCTGCGGTGGCAAGGGCTGTGGCTTCTGCAAGCACACGGGATGGGTCGAGATACTGGGCTGCGGCATGGTAGACCCCAATGTGCTCGAAGCCTGCGGCATAGACAGCAAGGTGTACACCGGTTATGCCTTTGGTATGGGCGTAGAGCGCATTACCAACCTCAAGTACCGCGTCAGCGACCTGCGCATGTTCTCCGAGAACGACACCCGCTTCCTCGAAGAGTTTACTGCTGCCCACTCGTAATTCTAAGATACTTATTACAGACAACGCCAGACTGCCCGTCATTACCCGACGGCTGTCTGGCGTTTTGCGTTGGGGCTTGCCCGCATCTTCTGGCAGAGGGCCGGGGAATATAGGTTGCCCATGGCGCATCGCGCATAGTGGATGTCCAGGCAGAAGTCCCAGAATACGCTCTGGCACATATCGTAAAGTTTTTTCTGATTATGTATAAATATACATTTGGGGCATTTCGGCATCGGGCGAGGCCGTTTCGGCCCTCTGTAATTTGTCTGTACGCTCACCGTGGGGACAGCGGTGGCGAAAACGACAATTTTCAGACCACCCGAAAACCATCATTTCAGCGCTCGCGATGGTCATTAGAATCGTAATGACCATCGCGAGCAAAAAAATGACCGTCGCGGCGGCTCGGAAAACCGTCCTCGGAAAAGCCGAAAACAGGGGCAAAAAAGGTGTCAAAAGCCCCCGTTTTGTAAAAGTCTGTTACTTTTGCAGTCCTCACGGCACCCCAAAACAGCCCTGATGGCCCTAAAAATAGTCCTGGTTTGTTCAGAATATCGGGAATTTATGCCCCGAAAAACAGCCGTTTCGACTGTATATTTATACATTTTCGCCGCGCGTTTCGCATAAATATACAGCCGCGTGTAAAGGTTTTTCAGCACTTTCCGCGTAAGCTACGCGCGCTGAAAGCGCAATACGGAGCCTGGGGCAACGCCCCAGGTACACAGCCCACAGACTACCTGCACGCTGTAGGCGCGAAAGCAGTGCAAGCCGAGCGCCATGAGCTTGCTCAAATGGCCGAGGCGCAGCCTGCTTCTATAAAAGCAGTGCAAGCCGAGCGCCATGAGCTTGCTCAAATGGCCGAGGCGCAGCCTGCTTTCTATAAAAGTTGCCATAGGCGTTGCTCCTACGTAAGCCGTTGGGATGCTTACAGGATTGGCTGCAGGCCAGCAGCACCGGCCATGACTTGAGCCAGCAGTGCACGAGCCCCCTCGGTGCCCAGCCTGAGCACGAGCTGTCCGCCCCTAACCAGCATAGTGAGTGGCCAGGGCGAAGAGGTAGTCAGACAGGCGGTTAAGGTATACCAGCACGCCGTCGGCTATGGCGCACTGCCCCTTCAAGCCCCACAGGCGGCGCTCGGCCGTGCGGGCCTTGGTACGGGCCAGGTGGAGCGTGGCCTCAACCACTGTGGTACCGGGCACTACGAAGCGAAAGGGAGCATCGGCCGAGAGGCTGTCTATCTGTGCCTCCATCTGCGCCACCTCATCGGCCAGACCGCTAACGGCCATGGCACCCGACGAGGCCACATGACCCATAACCGCCATAAGCAGGCGCTGTATATGGGCCAACCGTGCCCGATGGGCATCGTCCCCGGCCATCTGCGCACGGGCCATGCCCAGCACGGCCACCAGTTCGTCTATCTCGCCGTTGGCCTCTATGCGGCCATCGGTCTTGCTGACCCGCTCATGGGCCAGCAGCTGGGTGGCCCCGTGGTCACCCTGTCGCGTATATATCTTACTCATAGTTGCAAAGAGGTTATCGGCGCCGCAGTATGACATAGAGTATCACCGGGGCGCCTACCAGGGGTGTCACCGCGTTGAGCGGCAGCAGGCCTGCAGAGCCGGGCAGATAGCAGAGCAGTCCGCAGAGCAGGGTTATGGCAGCCCCCGCCAACATGGTGGCGGGCAGCAGCCGGCGCTGGTTGTCGGTGGCCGTCGCCAGGCGGGCCACATGGGGCACGGCGAGCCCTATAAAGGAGATGGGGCCGCAGAAGGCGGTTACCACGGCCGTGAGTCCGCCGGCCAAGAGCAGCAACAGGGTGCGCGTGGGGCGCAGACTTACGCCCATATTCTGCGCATAGCGTTCGCCCAGGAGCAACAGGTTGAGCGGTTTTACCATCAGCAGCGACAGCAGCAGTCCGCCCACCACCAGCAGCACGAACAGGGGCAAGAGCGACGGCGGCACACCACCCAGGTCGCCCATGCCCCACACCATGTACTGACGTACACCCTGCTCGGTGGCCTGGTAGTTGAGCAGGGAGATGGCCGACGAGGTGAGATAGCCCACCATGATGCCCACCACTAACAGCATGACCCCACTGCGCACCAGGGTAGAGCAGAACAGGATGAGCGCCATGACGGCCATGGCCCCCACTAAGGCTGCCATGACCAGGGCCAGCCCCCCACTCAGCCCTACGGTGGCTATGCTGACGCTGCCCCCGGTGAGCAGCATGACCACGGCCACCCCTACCCCGGCTCCCCCATTGATGCCAAACACATCGGGGCCGGCCAGGGGGTTGCGGAACACGGTCTGCATGATGAGCCCGGCCGTGGCCAGGCCGGCGCCGCTGAGCGTGGCGGCTATGGCCTGGGGCAGACGCGCCTCCAGGACGATGAAGCGCCATGTCTGGGGCTCGTCCTGACGGCCACAGAGTATGCGCACCACGTCGGCCCAGGGTATGGCCACGCTGCCCACAAGCATCGTGGCGGCAAACAGCAGCCCCACGAGCACGGCTAACAGTATGTAAACTATCTTATTCAATCTGCTTATAGTATCTCAGTCTGCCGAGCTGTACACTGGGGTGTATGAGCCGGATGTAGTCGCGCAGCAGATAATCAGGACGGAAGGGTATCTCCTCAAAAAAGTGGCACCGGCCCGCATTGCAGCCGTAGACCTGCCCTCGGGACATGGCGCGCAGTGTACGGTAACCCTCGTACTCGTCCAGCAACTGGCCGCGGCTAATGGGGGCACCCGTATAGACAAAGAGCCAGAGGTCGGCCGTGGCCGCCCGGTCTATCACCTGCTCGGGCGCCAGCGTGAGCGACCCGCTGTGGCGGTCGGTCTGCCACACATAGCGGCCGTGGGCATCGGCTATGAGCTGGCCTATGGTGCTGCGTCCGCCGGGGCAGTACCACACGCTGCCCGTCTTGCGCTCGCAGAGCACCTTGCGCCCCACGGGCAACTGGTGGGCCATGGCCTTCAGCTGGTGGTAGGTGCTGTCTACCACGTGGAAGAGCGAGTCGGCCTGGCGCTCGCAGCCAAAGAGCAGTCCATAGAGCCTCATCCACTCGGCCCGGGCCAGCGGCGACGGCTCCATGTAGTCGGCGGCCTCGATAATGGGTATGCCCAGCTGCTCCAGCTTGCCATATCCGCCGCTATTCTCAAACGGCGATACGATGATGGCATCGGCCCGGGCCGCCACCATCTTCTCTATGGATGGCGACATCGAGTTGCCGCAGTCGGCTATCCGCCCCTGCCGCAGCCCCCGCCCCACCTGGGGTACCTGGATGTACTGGGCATCGCACACGCCGGCAATGTCGGCACCGGCCCCGAGCCACGTGAGCAGCTGGCAGTGGGCCGTGGTGGTTACCACCGCCCTGCGCAGCGGCTTGCTGATGTCGTACTGGCGCAGCACCTTGCCCTTGGCCCACGGGTTGCGTATCACCACGTGGGTATGGTCGGCATAGCGCACCACGGTGAGCAGCGTGGCATACTTGAAGCGTAGCGTGTCGCCGCCAGATGACGTATCTACACGATTGTTGCCACCCTGGCACGACACCAAGGCGGCAACAACACATAGCAGGCACCCTCTGGACAGGATGCGTAGACGTATCATCGCGGTTAATTGTTATAAGGAACGGCCTTGATGCCCACGTTAAAGAACACGGCACATGGACCCACGCCGGTATTGTACTTGTTGAGCTTGGTACCGGTAGCGCTGTACACCTGTACATAGCCATCGGCGCTATAGTCGGCATAGCCACCCTCGCCGGCATTGTACGACAGCACATAGAGATTGCCCGTACCGGGGTCTACCTCGATGCCAGCCGGACTGTACACGCCCTCAGACAGGTGGAGCGGTGTAGTAACGCCGCTGGCAGGGTTAGTATTAACGTCGCACACGCTGTAGGCGGGCGTACCATAAGGATCGCTGATAATGTAGAACTTGCCATTGAGCAGGGAGGCATAGTAAGCGTCGGCCACCTTGCTGCTGGTCATGTTAGTAACGTAGCGGAGTGCGCTCTCGCCCTTTTCGACCGAGTTGGGCCACTCGCCCTCGTAATAGCTCCAGTCCAGAACGTAGACGTTGCCGTCAACAATGAACACCTTCTGTGGGTTGTATATGCCCTGGATGGTGCGGGTGTCGGCACTGAACGTGTTAAGGTCTACGACAGAGATAGAGCCGTTGCCGCTACCGTAGTCAGAGTTGGCCACGATGATGGTGTTGCCGTAGCCAGCCAGACCCTCGGGATAGGAGCCCACCTTGGTCTTGGCCGTAAGGGCATAGTTGACCGTATCGACAGCAGCCAGGTAGCCACCGTAAGTGGTAAAGAAGATATGGCCGTTTCCGGCGATGATGTGGCGGGGCTCGGAGCCATCCTGGGTACCCATCAGCTCGGTGGTGCTAATCTTCTTGATGAGTTTGAGGGTCCGGCGGTTCAGCACCATGACTGCGTTAGACTGGTCGACCACCAGGTATATCTTATCGCCGTACACCAGTCCGTCATTGGGCACACTGCCTAAGCTCTGGCCGTCATTGGCCGTGGCAAAGGCTTTCTGCTGTACCGCGCCGGTGGCAAAGTGGATGGCCGTGAGCGACCCGTCGATGTGGTTGGCCATGTTGCCGGAGTTAACGATGAAGGCACCGTCGCTATACACCTCATAGCGATACGAGGGGCCGTCATTGCTGTCATCACATGAGGTCAGGAACAGGGGAGCGCAGGCTATCAGCGCAGCCATTCTTACTAAATACTTTTTCATCTTCATTGTTATTATAATTATGCGTTGTTATCTGTTGCGTTATCGGTATGCCCGGCATTGCGGGCCGTGGTTCGCGGCGGGAGCATCATAGTTGCAGCCGCAGCCCCAACCGCCACTGGGTGCGCGGCATGGGGTAACAGGCCACCAGTTCGTACTGACGGGCCAACACATTGGTAACATCGGCCCGCAGCTGCAGCTCGCGACCGCGCCATCTCAGCGTGCGGTAGGCCGTAAAGCCCATATCCCAGTAGCCGCCCATGTGGGTGCCCTCGTAGTGGTTAGCCGTGGCCCAGCGCCCACTGGTCCCAGTGCCGTGGAGCGACAGGCTGACCCACGGATTGGTCCACCCCACGGCAGCGCTCAGCGAGTGTAGGGGCTGATAGGGCAACTGCTTGCCATAGTTGGCCGATGCCCTGTCGGTGTGGTTGGCCACGCGCTGGTAGCTGTAGCCCACCGACACCTCGGCCGCCTGTCGGGCTGTAAGCGCCACGGTGGCCCGGGCACTGTAGTCCACACCCACGGCAGCCACGCGGCCCATATTGACCGTGCGCCATATAAACATGTTGTAGGGCACGCCCACTATCTTGTCGCGCACCGTGTTGATATAGCCGTCGGCCGTCATACGGGTCTGTACACGCTGGCTCCATGCGTGCTGCCATGTCAGGCCCACATTGTATTGCAGCGTTTTCTCGGGCAGTATGTCGGTACTGCCGTAGTGGTGATAGTAACTCTCGTTGAAAGTGGGCACCCGGAAGATGTCCTTGAACGATGCCCGCAGCAGCAGCTGCTCATGCGGCAGGAGCCGGTACGACAGCGAGAGCGAGGGCGACCATCGGCGCATGTCGCGTAGCGCCGGCCCTCCGTGGGCCCGGTTGATACAGGTGGTCCACAGCAGTCGGGCCAGGGCCGTAAACCGTCCGGCCACATAGCGGGCAGCCACCGTCTGCAGCAGGGTGTGGCGCCAGGGGCGGCGGTCGGTGCTCAGGGTGCTGTTCAGGCTGTTGTACATATAGTCGGCTGCATAGCTCAGCGCCCAGTGTCTATCGGGCAGATAGAGCAGGGCTGCCGACACATAGCCCTCGCGCTGCCAGTAGGTGGCGTCGTCGCGACGGTCGGCCAACAGGGTGTCGCGGTAGGCCGACGAGGCCCAGTTGTACTTGGCGTTCACCTTGAAGAGCAGCCTGTCGCTGTGGCTCCGCCCCATCCAGCGCAACTGGGCAAAGGCGTTGCGGTCGCGCTCCTGCTGCCCGCACACATTGGTATATAGCCTGACTATGCCTGGCAGCTGGCGGTCGTTGTCATAGTAGTACACCTTGCCCCACAGCTGGTGGCGCTGGCCTATGCGCCAGTGGGCGCCCACCTCGCCATGGCCGCTGTTCATGCGGCTGTTGGTGCGACGCTCGTGGGTAGTCAGGTTGCCATTGCGCAACTTAAACGAGTAGTCGTTTTCGGCATAGGTGTACTCGCCTATGGCCGAGAGGGTAAGCCCCTTGCCAAGGCGCTGTACATAGCGCAGGTACGGACTGGCATAGCCATACGAGCCCACACGCATCTGGGCCGTAAGATGGGCCTGTCGGTCGGCCGGCATGTCGCTCAGAGTCTCTATGGAGAGCACCGCTGCCGACGCAGCCTGTCGGGCGGGTATGAAGAGGTCATCGTTGTCGCCGATGACCAGCTGGAGCCTCTGTACGTTGTCTATCGAGTAGCGCGACAGGTCTATCTCGCCACCCTGTATCTCGCTGAGCATCACCCCGTCGTAACATACGCCGGTATGCCGGGCTCCGAAACCACGCACCGATACCGTCTTCATTCCGCCGGCCCCTCCGTAGTCGCGCAGGGTCACACCGGGCAGCCTGTGCAGGGCGTCGGCCATGTCCGTTACCCCCAGACGAAGCATGTCGGCCCGTCCCATCTGCTGTACGGGAGCCGTGCTGGCCAGGGCGCGTGCCGAGGCATCGCCACTAACCACCACCCCCGGCAAGTTTCTTGTCCGGAGGGTATCAGGTGTCTGGGCCATAAGTGACACAATGCCTCCATATAGCCATAGGGCCAGTACGAGACCGATGTTCCTTATCACGTTGTCTATCATTGTTATCCGGCATGTCGCTCCGTCCTCGCAGAACGCACCCCTTATTATCTCAGCAATGGCAGGTATTCTGACTCACACCCTGCCGACCACGAATGGCAGTCGGCTTATGGCGAACCGTCTTCCCGAAAAAATGTCAGTGACGTTGTTGATGTCTTGTTCGCCCATCCTCATACGGATTTACATGGTGTTCACAGCAGCGGGACTGTCCGGGACTTGCACCCGATTCCCTTTTTAATCAGTGTTTATGAACCTATTGCGCTGCAAAGTTACAGAAAGTATGGCGAAGCCCAAAGGAAAACCCCATATTTTTTAGCGCACATCTACAGGCACGCCCGCGACCATCAGCCCACCCCGCTTCATGGTCGCCCTATACCTTATTATATATATAGGGACAGCCGGAGCTATGGCCCGTGAAGCAGAGGGCACTTATTTTTCTGTAACGATTGCGATGAGATATAGTATATATTCACTATCTTTGCACAGAGTAAAACATTAAAAATGCAGTAACAGCCACTACGATGCCCCACAGCCCCGCCACGCTCAGACTCACTTACCTGGTCCACTTCTATGCCAGCACCCTATGGGTAACCGTGCCCTGTGCCCTTATCATGGGCTACATCAAGTATCTGAATAGCTTTCTTACAGACGGCGTCCAGATGGGCTTATTCGTGTATGCCTCCTTCGGGCTGCTGCTCGACATGATTGCGCGCCGACTGTTCAGGGCGGCCGACTTCCTGTTCTACGCCAATGGCGGCTGGCGCATCTCTACGCTCTACGCCACAACCTGGGCGCTGTCGGCCACGCTCTGCCTGACTATACACTTAATCTTGAAATGGCTATGGGTATGGTATTAGAGGCCGATAGCATCTACTTCTCGGCTCAGGGGCACGACATCCTCAACGGAGCTTATCTACGGTGTGCCCAGGATTCCACCGTGGGACTATTAGGCCGCAACGGGAGTGGCAAATCGACACTGCTACAGATAGTGTTTGGCACATTACGTGCCGATAGTTCGTTTGTACGGATTGGCGGAAGGGTGCTCACAGGTCGGGCTTATACCAGTGGACTGATAAGGATGATGCCCCAGACAGCCTGTGCTCCCAAGCAGTTAGGGGTGACCACCTTGCTGCGCATGGAGGGGCTAACAGCCAAGGCCATCAACGACCCGCTGATACGCCAGATGAGGCACCTACGGATAGGCCAACTGTCTGGCGGACAGTACAAGTATCTTATGGTGTTCATCTTGTTACACTCAGCTGCCCCCTTTATCATCCTGGACGAACCCTTTGCCGCCCTGTCGCCCGTCATGGCCGAGCAGGTGGCCGGCCTTATCCGTCGCGCCCAGGCTGACAAGGGCATCATCCTGTCTGACCATCACTATGCCATGGTCAGCCAGCTGTCGCATCAGCTTATCTATATCGACGACGGACGCTGTCACGAAGTGGACGACATAACTGAGCTACACGGCACTTACTACCGCTAACACCACAACACCCAACCCCCTAAACAGGAAGCGTCCCACAGCCTCGGTGGTTGCGGGACACTTCTGCTTTAGAATATCTGCCGGTATCACAGCGCGAGCCAGTTGCTCACAATGGTGCCGCCCTGTGGAGTGAGCACGCTCTCGGGGTGAAACTGGATGCCGTGAATGTCGTAGTCGCGGTGGCGCAGGGCCATGATGTAGCCCTCATCGCTCTCGGCCGTCACCTCCAGGCAAGGGGGAAGCGTGTCGCGGTCTACCACCCACGAGTGATAACGGCCCATGGTGATGCGACGGGGAAGACCGGCGAAGATGGGGTCGTTCTGCAACTGGGTGCCCTCGGTGGCCACACCATGGAACACTTCGGACAGGTTGGTGAGGCTGCCGCCAAACACTTCGCCGATGGCCTGATGACCGAGGCAGACACCCAGGATGGGCTTGCGGCCGGCATAGGTGCGTATCACGTCGAGTAGCAGGCCGGCCTCGGCCGGGATGCCAGGGCCGGGCGACAGGATAATCTTGTCAAAGTCCTCCAGGTCGGCCAGGGCAAACTGGTCATTGCGATACACGGTGACGTCGGCTCCCAGCTGGCGCACCAGATGTACCAAGTTATAGGTAAACGAGTCGTAGTTATCTATTACTACCACCCGCAGTGGCTGTTTCATCTTTTCCATACCTTATTACTATATTTTCTCGGCTGTCTGTATGGCCCGCACCAGTGCGCCGAGCTTGTTGTTACACTCTTGCAGTTCGTACTCGTCATTGCTCTTGGCCACCACGCCACTGCCAGCCTGGAACCAGAGCTCGCTGTTGCGGCTAACGAATGTGCGGATGACGATGGCCTGGTTCAGGTCGCCGTTAAGACCGATAAAGCCGATGCAGCCACCGTAAGCGCCACGGTTATGAGGCTCCAGCTCGCTGATAATCTGCATGGCCCGCACCTTGGGAGCCCCCGACAGGGTTCCGGCAGGGAACGTATCAAAGAAGGCGTGTATCTTAGAGAATACCGACGACGGGTCTATCAGCGTGCCGCTGACACGGCTCACCAGGTGGATGACATGGCTATAGAACTGCATGTCCTTGTAGAAGTCGACCTGGACATCGCGACAGTTGCGGCTCAGGTCGTTGCGCGCCAGGTCGACCAGCATGACGTGCTCGGCGTTCTCCTTGCTGTCGTTGCGCAGGAACTCGGCGTTCTGGCGGTCCTGCACAGGGTCGCCCGTGCGGCGGGTAGTACCGGCGATGGGGTCTATGTAGGCACGGTCGCCCACGATGCGGCAGTGGGTCTCAGGACTGGAGCCGAAGATGCGGTAACCGCCGAAGTCGAAGTAGAAGAGGTAAGGCGAGGGGTTGATGCTGCGCAGGGCCCGATACAGGCGGAAGTCGTCGCCGGTATAGTGCTGGCAGAAGCGACGCGACACCACTATCTGGAACACATCGCCCCGCAGACAGTGGCGCACACACTGGCGTATATTGGCCTTGTGCTGCTCGTCGGTGAGGGTGCTGTACACCTCGCCGTCGGGATGGAAGTCGTAGCACTGGCCCGGGCGGTTGAGCTGCTGGACGATACGGTCTATGACCTGCTCGCCGGCGGCCTCATCGCCCTCGGTGAGGGTGAGCAGCTGGATGCGGTTAGAGAAGTGGTCAAAGACTATCAGGTCGCGATACATCACATAGAGCAGGTCGGGGGCATCGTTCTTCTCAAGGGTAGTATCGCGCACGTCGATGTTCTCAAAGTAGCGCACGGCATTGAAAGAGGTGAAGCCGTACACGCCACAGTACTCGCTGCCAGGGCCACCCACCTCGAAACTGCCCAGGAAGTCGGTCAGGGCATGAGCCACCTGCTCCTTGGCACGGCCCTTGTGAGCAAGGTCCAGCTCCTGGCGCTGCTCGCTGCCATCGGGCATGGTGGCACGGGCCACGCCATGAGCCACGGCGAAATGAGCCATGGGATGGATGGCTATAAAGGAGCGCGCCGTGTCGTGGCTGTGATAGTCGGAGCTCTCCATGAGGGCCGACTGTGGGTAGAGGCTGCGCAGGCTGAGGTAGATGCCCACGGGAGTGTAGAGGTCGGCCAGGACGGAGCGGCTCACCACATGATATTGGAATGTTTTCTTCATTGTTGGCATAATCACTGTAGGGTTATCAGAATTGGCCATACTCGCCGGCCATGTCCTTGTGGGCGAGATAGGTCTGAACGTCTTTGTCGCCACGGCCCGACACGGTGAGCACCACCACATCCTCGGGCTTGAAGGTGAGCTTGCGCAGGGCGGCCACGGCATGGGCACTCTCTATGGCGGGTATGATACCCTCGGTGCGGGTCAGCTCGTAGCCGGCATAGATGGCCTCGTCGTCGTTGATGGCTATCACCTGCTCGCGGCCCCGCTCGGCCAGGTCGGCGTGCATGGGCCCGATGCCGGGATAGTCCAGCCCGGCGCTGATGGTAAACGCCTCCTTGATCTGTCCGTCGTCGGTCTGCATCACCAGCGTGCGGGCCCCATGGATGATGCCCTCGGTGCCAGCCTGGATAGTGGCGGCGGTATAGTCGGTATCGACCCCATGTCCGCCAGCTTCGGCCAGCACGATGCGCACCCGCTCGTCGTCTATGTAATGGTAGATGGTACCGGCGGCGTTGCTGCCTCCGCCCACACAGGCGACAAGGTAGTCGGGATAGTCGCGGCCCACCTTCTCCTGGAGCTGCCACTTAATCTCCTCGGAGATGACGCTCTGCATCTTGGCCACGATGTCGGGATAGGGATGGGGGCCCATGGTAGAGCCCACCAGGTAATAGGTGTCGCGGGGGTGGCTACACCAGTCGCGGATGGCCTCGCTGCAGGCGTCGCTCAGGGTCATGTTGCCGGTAGTGACGGGATGTACCGTAGCCCCGAGCATGCGCATACGCTCCACGTTGGTATGCTGGCGCTCCACGTCGGTCTTGCCCATAAATATCTCGCACTGCATGTCCATCAGGGCACACACGGTAGCCGTGGCCACGCCATGCTGTCCGGCCCCGGTCTCGGCTATGATGCGGGTCTTGCCCATGTGGCGGGCCAGGAGTATCTGGCCGATGGTATTGTTAATCTTGTGTGCTCCGGTATGGTTCAGGTCCTCGCGCTTCAGGTACAGCTGGCACCCGTAGCGCTCGCTCATGCGGCGGGCGAAGTAGAGGGGAGAGGGGCGGCCCACGTAGTCGCGCAGCAGCTGATGGTACTCTTTTCTGAACTCGTCACTGTCCAGGATGGGCTGATAAGCATCCTGCAAGTCGTGTACACACTTATATAAAATCTCGGGAACGTAGGCTCCGCCGAAACGTCCGAAAAATCCGTTCTGGTCTACTTGGTATTTCATTGGGCTAATGCTTCGTTAAGTTTGTCTATGGCCTTGTCGGCATCCATGGTCTCGTCGAGCAGGCTCACGAACTTGCTGCCGATAATGGTACCGGCGGCGTAAGCCTGGGCGCTCTCCAAGGTCTGTCGGTTAGAGATGCCGAAGCCTATCATGCGCGGGTTGCGCAGGTTCATGGCATCGATGCGGCGGAAGTAGTCTACCTTGGCATCGCCGAAGGCCTGCTGGGCACCGGTGATACCTGCGCTCGACACCATGTAGATGAACCCGTCGGTATGGCTGTCTATGAGGCGTATGCGGTCGGCCGAGGTCTCGGGGGTAATCATCATGATGACCCTGATGTCGTACCGGTCGGCTATGGGCTTTACCACCGACAGGTAGTCGGCAAAGGGCAGGTCGGGGATGATACACCCCGACACGCCCGTGGCGGCACAGCGGGCGAAGAAGGCCTCGAAGCCGTAGTGCATGATGACGTTGAGATAGCCCATCAGCACCAGGGGGATGTGTACCTGCCCCTTGACGCTGTCTATCTGGTCGAAGATGCGGGCCAGGGTGATACCGTTCTTGAGGGCCTTGGTACCGGCTGTCTGGATGACGGGGCCGTCGGCCAGCGGGTCGCTGAAGGGTATGCCCACCTCGACCATGTCTATGCCGCGGCGCTGCAGCGTGAGCAGCACATCGGGCACCATGTCGGCCCGGGGAGCGCCCGCGCAGAAGTAGAGCGACTGCAGCTTGCGGCCGGTGTTATCTCTGAAAAGTGCATTAATCTTGTTCATTGTCGTATAGCTTTGATAAAGTTTCGTAGTAAGTCTGCATCCTTGATGCCGGGGGCTGTCTCAAAACGGCTGTTGAGGTCGATGCCCATACAGCGTGGGTGGTGGAAGGCGCGGATGCGGTCGGCATCCTCGGGGCCGATGCCACCGCTGAGCAGGAAGGGGATGGGGCCGTCGTAGCGCTGCAGAACCGACCAGTCGAACTGGCGGCCGCCACCGCCGACCTGTGGGCAGCGGGTGTCGAAGAGCAGCATATCTGCGGCGCCGTCGTATTCGCGCCAGCGGTCTACGTCCTCGGGATGCTCTATGCTGATGGCCTTGATGAAGCGGATGCCGGGACGGATGTCGGGGTCCAGTGTACGGCGCAGGTTGTCGATGGTGGTGCGCGGCTCGTGACCGTGCAGCTGTACGTAGTCTAACTGGAAATTGTACACGCGGGTAACTATGTTCTGGGGCATATCGTCGACGAACACGCCCACACGGGGCACGCCCGTCATGGCACCGTCTGCTGCTACCCCACCCTCGGCCAGGCGGGCCTTGAGGGTGGCCAGCCGCTCTGCGCTATAGTCGGGCATATTGCCCGAGCGCGCCCTGACCATGGGCACGTACCGTGGCGACTTGGGGTAGAACACCATACCCATCAGGTCTATGTCCAGCTGTTCTACAGCCTTGATATTATCGGCATCGCGCATGCCGCAAACCTTGATAATCATTGTAGTATATGTGTTAGGGGTTATCTGTATCCTGGATGTTGCGGACTGCACTGCCGCCGAGGTCGGCCACCAGCTGTGACAGGGCTTCGCCGGGATGGGGCTGCTTCATAAAGGTCTCGCCGATGAGGAAGCCGCGGTAGCCCACGCCGCGCAGCTGGCGGATGGTGTCGGCCGAGGCGAGGCCGCTCTCGCTGACCCGGCAGGTGCCCTCGGGCAGCTGTCCGGCCAGGTCAAAGCTGGTCTGCACATCGGTATGGAAGGTGCCCAGGTGGCGGTTGTTAACGCCGCACATGTCGGGCTCCAGGGCCGCGTAGTCCAACTCTGACGGACTGTGCATCTCCAGCAGTACCTCCATGTCCATCTGATGGGCCATCTGCATCAGCCGGCGGCACTCGTCTACCGAGAGCACGGCTGCGATGAGCAGTACGGCCGACGCACCGCAATAGCGGGCCTGAAAGAGCTGGTACTCATCGACTATGAAGTTCTTGTACAGGATGGGGAGCGTCACGCCGGTAAAGCGGGCCTGCTGTATGTACTCGTCGTAGCCTCCGAAGTACTCACGGTCTGTCAGTATGCTTAGGGCCGAGGCTCCGCCCTGCTGGTAGGCCGGTGCCACGTCGCTCACGCGGGCTTCGCGGTGTATCCAGCCCTTGGAGGGCGACTTGCGCTTGAACTCGGCGATGATGCCCGTGTCCGACTGCATCAGGCTCTGCCTCATGGAGGGTACCGGCAAGTGCATGACGCGCTCGGTCATACGGGCCAGGTGGGCCAAGGGCAGTATCTGGGCAAACTGGGCCACCTCCTGCCGCTTATAGGCTACTATATCTTCTAATATGTCTGCCATGAGGGATTAGGAGTTAATCTCGACAAACTTGTTAAAGGTGCGCAGGGCGGCGCCGCTGTCTATGCTCTCGCGGGCCATGGCCACACACTCGTCAATGGATTTCTGCCCGTGCTCCATGACCTGGATGCCAAAGGCGGCATTGGCCACCACGATATTCTTCTGGGCGGGCAGACAGGTGTTGTTGAGCACGCTGTCAAAGATGGCGGCAGCCTCTTCCTCGGTGGCGCCTGCCTGCAACTCCTCGGGGCGGGCGGGCTGCATGCCGAGGTCGGCGGGACTGAAGATGCGCTCATACTGGTTGGTGGCCACCTTGA
>CAKPRX010000035.1 GCA_934183135.1 uncultured Prevotella sp. | reverse complement strand
TTCTTATACGCGTCGCGGAACGGCATGCCTGCGGCAGCCAGCCGGTTGACCTCCTCGACCGAGAACATAGGGTCGTACATGGCGTTGTCCAGGATGTGCTCGTTGACCTCCATGCGGTTGATGATATAGGCCGCCATCTGCAGGCAGTCCTTGAGTTCGCCAAAGGCAGGCAGGAAGACTTCCTTGATAATCTGCAAGTCGCGGAAGTAGCCTACTGGTAGATTGTTCATTATCATCATAATCTGCTGAGGCAGACTCTGTATCTTGTTGCACTTGGCACGAATGAGCTCGAACACGTCGGGGTTCTTCTTGTGCGGCATGATGCTGGAGCCGGTGGTACACTCCTTGGGCAGCTTGACGAAGTTGAAGTTCTGGCAGTTGAACATACAGGCATCAAAGGCCATCTTGGCCACCGTGCCAGCCACCGAGGCCAGGGCAAAGGCCACATTGCGCTCCATCTTGCCACGCCCCATCTGTGCGTAGACCACGTTGTAGTCCATCGAGTCGAACCCTAACAGCTGGGTGGTCATGGTACGGTTGAGCGGGAACGACGACCCATAGCCTGCGGCCGACCCGAGGGGATTGCGGTTGGTCATGCGATAAGCCGCCTGAAGAAACAGCATATCGTCGGCCAGCGACTCGGCATAGGCTCCGAACCATAGGCCGAAGCTTGACGGCATGGCTATCTGCAGGTGGGTGTAGCCTGGCATGAGCACATGACTATACTGGCGGCTCTTGCCGATAAGCTCATCGAAAAGGCTGTGCGTGAGCTGTACCACATCCATGAGCTCGTGCCGGGTGTAGAGCTTGAGGTCTACCAGAACCTGGTCGTTGCGCGAGCGGCCCGAGTGTATCTTCTTGCCCATATCTCCTAATTTGCGGGTGAGCATCAGCTCTACCTGCGAGTGTACGTCCTCGACGCCATCCTCGATGACGAAGTGTCCCTCGTCGGCTATGCGGTAGATGTGCTTCAGCTCGGCAAGTAGCTGGACAAGCTCGTCGCGTGCCAACAAGCCGATGGACTGCAACATGGTGATGTGGGCCATCGAGCCCAGTACATCGTACTTGGCAAGGTAGAGGTCCAGCTCGCGGTCGCGGCCCACGGTGAAGCGCTCTATCTCCTTGTTAACCTCAAAATCTTTTTCCCAGAGTTTATTCATGTCTTTTACTTAGTCATAGTTTATCATCTGCAGCACGTCGGCTATCTTGTCGATGCCCTCCTGCAACGGCTTCTGCACCATGCCCTTGATGAAGGGATTGATGTCGGCCTTGAGGGTGAGTTTCATCTTACAACTGGTGTCGGTAAGGGGCAGCAACTGTATCCAGAAGCAGAAAGGAATGGGGCTCTGCTCGGCCTCGAACTTGATGGTCTTAGGTGCTTCGCGGTCTACGATGGCCAGGCGAATGGTGCCCACCATCGGAGCCTGAAAGCTGATGTGGTCGGCGTCGAACGAGAAGTCGTTGATTTTGTCCTGGGGGATGCGGTCGCGCAGCCGCTCCAGGTTAGAAAGGTCGCTCAGGGCGTTGTACACAGACTGCTGAGCGTGGGCTATCTCGCGGACGCTGCTCTCAAAAGTGCTCATGTTGGTCTTCGGATTATGGTAATATGTGTTTATACCTGATAATGAGCAGGATCCTTGCGCCAACGATGCAGCAGGTCGACATCGGACTCCTGGATATAACCGGTAGCGAGGGCTCGCTCTACGACATGCTCGTAGTCGGTCAGGGTGATGAGGCGCACCTGGGCCTTGGCGAAAGCCTCCTCGGCCACGGGGAAACCATAGGTGTACGAGGCTACCATGCCCACCACCTCGAAGCCGGCCTGGCGCAGGGCCTCGACAGCCTTGAGCGAGCTGCCGCCGGTAGAGATGAGGTCCTCGACCACTACTACCTTAGAACCCACGGGCAGTTCGCCCTCTATCAGGTTGCCCATACCATGGTCCTTGGGCTTAGAGCGAACGTAGCAGAAAGGCAGGTTGAGCTCGTCGGCCACCATGGCGCCCTGGGCGATGGCTCCGGTGGCCACGCCAGCTACGGCCGTAGCCTCGGGAAAGTTGGCCAGGATGGCATGTACCAGTTCCAGCTTGACGTAAGTACGTACATCGGTGAATGAAAGAGTCTTGCGATTGTCACAATAGAAAGGAGATTTCCAGCCAGAAGCCCAGGTGAAAGGATTCTGGGGCTGTAGCTTGATAGCCTTAATCTCCAGCAGTTTGGACGCGAAGTCCGTCTTTATCTTATCCATAGTCGTATAATAATGTATACTCAATAATATACAGGGTGTCTATTTGCGCCCGAAATCGGCTGGTATGTCGCCCCACTGGCGCGTCTCCCACTGTATGATGGGCACTTGCACGGCGTGGGTGCGCAGCCATCGTTCGGCCCGCTCTATTATCTGGTACAGCGGCTCTGTCTGAGCGTTGCGTGCCAGCTTGGTCTTGCATTGTTTCTTGTGAACCCACAGGATGGCGTTGTACGAGTCGCTGTATATCGCTTTGTCCCTGATGCCTTGGCGTTCCATGAGCGCCAAGGCGTGCACGATGGCTAAGAACTCGCCAATGTTATTGGTGCCATGCATGGGGCCGAAGTGGAAAACCCGGGCACCCGTGGCCAGGTCTATGGCCTGGTACTCCATAGGCCCGGGATTGCCCGAGCAGGCGGCGTCTACGGCCCACGCGTTAGCCTTTACCTCTGCCGGCAGTGGCAGCACGGTATCCTTGCGCCAGTCGGGTGGATTGGTTGTTCCCCTCTTCATGCCTGCTGGTGGGTTACATGCGTTCGGGCACCTCGATGCCTAACAGGGCCATGCCGTTGCGCAGTATCTTGGCTACATTGGCGGCCAGCACCAGGCGGGATGTCTTCAGCTCGGCCGTATCGGCGTTGAGGATGCTGTAGTCGTGGTAGAACTGGTTGAACTCCTTGGTCAGTTCGTAGCAGTAGTTGGCTATTCCGGCCGGGTTGTAGTTGGTGCCGGCATCGGCTACGGCTACTCCATAGTCGTTCATCTTCTGTATCAAGGCTATCTCCTTGTCATTGAGCACGGCCTGGCTGTCAAGGGTCTCTGGCAGGACGATGCCCTCGGCACCGGCCTTGCGCATGATGCTGCGTATGCGGGCATAGGTGTACTGGATGAATGGGCCAGTGTTGCCATTGAAGTCTATACTTTCCTCCGGATTGAAGAGCATGTTCTTGCGGGCATCTACCTTGAGGATGAAATACTTGAGTGCGCCCAGACCCACGATGCGGGCTATCTCCTGGCGTTCGTCTTCGCTCATGTCCTTGAACTTGCCCAGTTCGTCGCTTGTCTGACGGGCGTCCTTGATCATCTCGGCTATCAGGTCATCGGCGTCAACCACCGTGCCCTCGCGGCTCTTCATCTTGCCATTGGGCAGCTCTACCATGCCGTAAGAGAAGTGTACCAAGTCCTTTCCCCACTTAAAGCCTAAGCGGTCGAGTAAGATAGAGAGTACCTGGAAGTGATAGTTCTGCTCGTTGCCCACCACGTAAATCATCTTGTCGATGGGGTAGTCGTTGAAGCGCATCTCGGCGGTACCGATGTCCTGTGTCATGTACACGCTGGTACCGTCTGAGCGTAGCAACAGTTTCTGGTCCAGACCGTCCTGGGTCAAGTCGGCCCACACACTGTTGTCAGGTTTGCGGAAGAAGAGCCCCTTGGCCAGGCCTTCCTCGACCTTTTTCTTGCCCTCTAAGTACGTGTTGGACTCATAGTATATCTTGTCGAAGCTAACGCCAAGTGCCTTGTAAGTCTCGTCAAATCCCGCGTAGACCCAGGCGTTCATCTTCTGCCACAGCGCCCGTACCTCTGGGTCGCCTTGCTCCCATTTTACGAGCATGGCATGGGCTTCCTTGATGAGCGGAGCCTCGGCCTTGGCCTTTTCGGTAGCAGCCTCGTCGTCCATGCCCTCAGTCATATACTGGGCTTTCAGGTTGGCCACCTCCTCGCGGTAATGCTTGTCGAAAGCCACGTAGTAGTCGCCTATCAGGTGGTCGCCCTTCTTGCCGCTGCTCTCTGGGGTCTCGCCGTTGCCCCACTTGAGCCATGCCAGCATGCTCTTGCAGATGTGTATGCCACGGTCGTTAACGATATTGGTCTTCACCACCTTGTTGCCGTTGGCCTCCATAATCTGTGCCAGCGACCATCCTAACAGGTTGTTGCGCACATGGCCTAAGTGCAGAGGCTTGTTGGTGTTGGGCGAAGAGTACTCTATCATCACCAGGGGCGACGCCTCGGTCACCGGTTTTTCTCCGAAGTGGTCATCGGCGTTGATTTCGTTGAGCAGAGCCACCCATGCCTTGGGCGCCACCACCAGGTTGAGAAAACCCTTTACCACATTGAACCGTGCTACATCCTCGCAGTGCTGTGCTAAGTACCCGCCTATCTCCTGGGCGGTGTCCTCGGGTTTCTTCTTGGACATTTTGAGGAAAGGGAAGACCACCAGCGTGAGGTGTCCCTCAAAGGCTGCCTTGGTCTTCTGTAGCTGTATCATCTTCTCTGGTACCTCCTGTCCGTAAAGAGCCTTAATGGCCTCTTTAACAGATGCGCTTATGTGGTTTTCTATCTTCATGATGCTGACAAATATAGTATTTACATAATTAATAATGTTGCAAAAGTACAAATAAATATCCATAAACGCCACACAAGACCCTATAAATCACATATTTTTTTGCCTTGGACTTCCAGTTGTAAAACGTTATGAGTATGGGGATGGGGCGTGGCCTTAGCCCCGTCAGTCTTTCAGTAGGCCGATGAGACGGCGCAGACCCTCGGTGGCACCACACTGCAGATGGACTACGCGGTCCATGCGGGCGTCTACGGCCCCGGGGTCTATCAGGTAGATGGGGCTGTGGGCGGGGGCGTAGTAGGCCAGGCTGGCAGCGGGATATACCTGCAGCGAAGTGCCTATGATGACCAGAATGTCGGCCGCCTTGACTTCCTCGGCGGCTGGCTCTATCATGGGAACGCTCTCGCCGAAGAAGACGATGAAGGGCCGCAGCAGACTGCCGTCTCCGGCGCGTGTGCCGGGAACTACTGTCGGATGTGCCGGGGTGAGTTCCTGGATATAGGCCGGATTGTAGGGGTCTGCACTCGAACAGACCTTGGTCAGTTCGCCGTGCAGGTGTATGACGTGCTTGGAGCCGGCACGCTCGTGCAGGTTGTCTACATTCTGGGTGATGACACTTACCTGGTAGCGGTCTTCGAGACTCTTGATAAGGCGGTGCCCCTCGTTGGGCTGGGCGTCAAAGAGCTGTTGGCGCAGTTTGTTGTAGAAGTTGGTAACCAGTGTGGGGTTGGCCTCCCATCCCTCGTGCGAGGCCACTTGCTCTACGGGGTAATTTTCCCACAGGCCATCGTTTCCACGGAAAGTCTTAAAACCGCTCTCTACCGACATGCCTGCTCCTGTAAGGAATACTATCTTTTTCATATTTGCTATTATTATAAGGTGTATGCAAAGATAGTGTAAGCCTGAGACAGGACAAAGAAAAATAACTGATTTTTCTGCCAGGGCAGCCGAAACTCCATTTGTTTTAACAGATATTTCAATTGAGGGCAGAATGGTTTGCGCGGATGTGGTGGGCGTGATGGTACGGGACAAGGGCATGCCTGTGTTGGGTGGGAGACAATGCGTATGTTTTTAGTATATTTAGCCGATTTCAATAATATTTTCCTTTAATTCGGCAGACGCTTATGCTTTTTTTCTTAACTTTGCACTAAATTTTTACATATTATAAATAGAAATGGACAAAGTAAGCTATGCTTTAGGTCTCGGCATCGGCCGTCAGCTCACCGATATGGGAGCCAAGGACCTGAATATCGACGATTGGCCGGTGGCGATGTTAAACTCTCTGAGACCGAGGCGCAGACCATCGTGCGCACTTTTTTCGAGGAGCAGGAGAAGAAGCAGCGCGCTGCTGCCGCTGAGCGTTTCAAGGACAATAAGGCCAAGGGCGAAGCCTATCTCAAGGCCAATGCCGACAAGGAGGGCGTGGTTACACTGCCTTCGGGTCTGCAGTACCAGGTGCTCCGCGAGGGCAACGGCAAGCAGCCCAAGGCTACCGACCGTGTACGCTGCCACTATGAGGGCATGCTCATCGACGGAACCCTCTTCGACAGCTCTGTCCAGCGTGGCGAGCCGGCTGTCTTTGGTCTCAATCAGGTTATAGCCGGCTGGACCGAGGGCGTGCAGCTTATGAAGGAAGGGGCCAAGTACCGCTTCTTCATTCCTTACAACTTGGGCTATGGCGAGCGTGGCGCCGGCCAGCAGATACCGCCTTATTCGGCTCTGGTCTTCGATGTAGAGCTCATCGATGTGCTCTAATCCCAGCCGTAATCACTGAAAATATCAAAAAAATCAAATCCATAAAAATGAAAAAGTTTTCTATTGTAGCCATTTTGGCTATCCTGGCCGCCACCTTCGCCGGTTGCGGCAACTCGGCACCTAAGCCGAGCCTGAAAAACAAGGTTGACACACTGGCCTATGCCATGGGTATGCTCCAGTCGCAGGGCCTGAAGGAGTATCTCGTGGGCCGCATGGGCATTGACACTGCTTACATGGACGAGTTCTTCCGTGGTCTGAACGACGGAGCCAACGCTGGCGACGACAAGGCCAAGGCTGCTTACTATGCAGGTATCCAGATAGGTCAGCAGGTGTCTAACCAGATGCTCAAGGGCATCAACCACGAAATCTACGGTGAGGACTCTACCAAGACCATTTCTCTGAAGAACTTCCTGGCCGGTTTCATCACCGCCACTTCAGGTAAGAAGACCGTTTATACCGTGCCCGAGGCTCAGGAGATGGTACAGCGCCTGATGAGCTCGGTGCGTTCTGAGCGTATGCAGAAAGAGTTTGGCCCCAACAAGGAGGCAGGCGAGAAGTTCCTGGCCCTGAACAAGAAGAAGGCCGGTGTCAAGGAACTCGGCTTCGGTGTTCAGTACAAGGTCATCAAGGAGGGCAATGGCCCCATGCCTAAGGATACCAGCCTGGTAAAGGTTCAGTATGAGGGCAAGACCATCGACGGCAAGGTGTTCGACTCTTCTTACAAGCGTGGCGAGCCCGTACAGTTCCGTGCCAACCAGGTTATCAAGGGATGGACCGAGGCCCTGACCCACATGCCTGCTGGCTCGGTTTGGGAGGTTTACATTCCGCAGAACATGGCCTATGGCGACCAGGAGCAGGGCCCCATCAAGCCTTACTCTGTACTCATCTTCAAGATAGAGCTGGTTAGCGTAGGCAAGTAATAGCTTATCATTGCGATATGAAGAAGATATTAATGTTAGCACTCGTCCTCGTGGCGAGTGCTTCTTTTAATTCGGCCCTGGCCGACAAAAAGAAGAAAAAGGCCGAGCCAGCCCCTGTCAGGCAGTTAGTGCTGGCCACTGGCAGCGACTCGCTGAGCTACACGGCCGGACGTTACCTTACCCAGGGACTCACTAAGTACCTGGAGCAGGAGTATATGATCGACACGGCTTACATCAAGGATGTGGTGGCCGGATTTAACGAGGGTATAAGCCGTAGCGGCGACCCGCAGTACCAGGCATACAATGCCGGTGCCCAGGTGGCCCGTATGCTGCTGTTGCGCATGCTGCCCTCCATGCAGAGCCAGTTCGAGGGTAGTCGCGACTCTATCAATACCGACGTGTTCACAGCCGGTTTCCGCGATGCCCTGCTGGGCGACACCACCCTGTTCACCGATGCCCGTGCCGGCAAGTTCTTTGAGCAGCGCGCCATGGCCGACCGCGAGGAGGCCACCCAGCGCTACAAGGCTGCCAACGAGAAATGGCTGGCCGACAACCGCACCAAGGAGGGCGTCAAGACCACTCCGTCCGGTCTGCAGTACAAGGTTATCACCCAGGGTACTGGCGCCGTTCCAACCAAGGACGACCGCGTGGTGGCCAAGTACGAGGGCCGTATGATCGACGGTACCGTGTTTGACAGCAGCTACAAGCGCAACCCGCAGACGAGCGAGTTTCCTGTGAGCGGAGTTATCAAGGGATGGACCGAGGCCCTTACCATGATGCCCGTAGGCAGCAAGTGGGAACTGTACATACCAGCCGAGTTAGGATATGGCACTCAGCCTGCTGGCCGCATCAAGCCCAACTCTACCCTTATCTTCACCGTCGAGCTGGTCGATGTCCATAAGAAAGAGGCCAAGCCTGCCGATGTCAAGGAAGAGCCTGCCAAGGCTCCGGCGACGGCTAAGTCTGCAGCCGCCGCTAAGAAGGGTGCCGCCAGGAAGACTGCCGGAAAGAAGTAAGCTATACATAGCAGCCCTGCTCGGACTGCCATTACAACAAAAGGGGCCGTTGCATCACGCAGCGGCCCCTTTCTCGCTCTAAATGTTTAATATCAATATCAATCTTTCAGACTTCACAGCCTTGTGTGTCCAGTTGCTGCTGCCGCTCGGGCCTTTTGTGGAATATGGCTTGCACAGCCCATTCCTGTTAGAATGATGTTTTTTATCGCTGCCCGAGCCTGTGAGTTCTGTTGTCACAGAGGTCGTAGATGCAGCAGTCCCTGGCTCTTTACCTTTTTGTTACCTTACGGATGGGTAAGCATTTCAGATTTTCAGATTGTTGGTTTCGCCACTGCGAGCCATGTGTAACTTTTATTCTTTTATGACACTGCAAAGTTAATAAGAGTACCTGCTAACCCAAGCGTTCCGGCTTTGTTTTCGTTTGCGTCTGACGATGACTTCAACATATTTTAACTTGCGTCTAACGGCTACTTCTTGGCCGTTTTTTGCAGTTCTTCAACATCAATACCGCGGCAGACCCTGTTTTTTTGCGTTTAACGTGTATCTGTCTACTTGTTTTTGCGTTTAACGCAAGTTTTGCCCTACAGTCTGCCCCTGGACTGCCCTCAAAAAGCCCTTATACAAGGCTGACGGCAAAATACATCAACGCTAACACTTGTTAACATTCAGTGTTCCCGTTTTTGAGGATTTTTGAGGTATGCCCACAGGCAGCCTGTTTGGGGTGGTCGTCTTTTGTGTGGTAGCGTAAGCTCACTTGGCGGGGGCGATGGCCATTAGCCTGCTCCCTGTGCCCGTTGCCCTGTTGGCAGAAGCCCGTTGTGCCCCTATGCCACCCTCCTATATATAAATAGGTGAAAAAGCAGCTATGTCATGGTAACTGGGAATGGCCGCCAAATCAATAAAATTTTACAAAGTTGCAATCTGTAAGCAAGCACCCCCTCTGAATGGGCTCTGGGTTACGGATTGAAAATCGAAAGCCGACAATGGTCTTTCGATTGATTATTTCCTATAAATTTTTGTTATCTATTTCATGCTTAATCATAGCATATTGTAACAATATTAGTAATTTTGCAATCAAAAAGATAGGTTTTTCTACTATTTACAGTGATTTTACAAAGTATAGAATGAGCAAAGGACTGTACAACTCTGACTACGAGCACGATGCCTGTGGCGTGGGCATGATAGTCAACATCCATGGCAACAAGAGCCATGACCTGGTAGACAACGCCCTCAAGGTGCTTGAAAATATGCGTCACCGCGGGGCCGAGGGCGCCGACAACAAGACCGGCGACGGGGCCGGCATTATGTTACAGATACCCCACGAGTTTATCTTACTGCAGGGTATTCCCGTGCCCGAGAAGGGCAAGTATGGTACCGGACTGGTCTTCCTGCCCAAGGAAGAGGCTGCCCAGCAGGCCATCCTGTCCATTATGATTGAGGAGATAGAGCGCGAGGGGCTTTCGCTCATGCACCTACGCACGGTGCCCACCTGTCCCGAGTGCCTGGGCGAGACGGCGTTGCGCTCAGAACCCGCCATACGCCAGGTGTTCATCACCGGCGTTACCGACGACCGTCAGCCCACCTTCGAGCGCACCCTCTACATCATCCGCAAGAAGATAGAGCGGCGCGTGGCCGACTGGGAAACCCACCATCTGGCCGAGGGTCAGCGCGGCGACTTCTACATCTGTTCGCTCTCCAGCCAGAACATCGTCTACAAGGGTATGCTCTCCAGTCTCCAGCTGCGCCAGTATTATCCCGACCTCACCAACGCCTATTTTACCAGTGGCCTGGCCCTGGTTCACAGCCGTTTCTCTACCAACACATTCCCCACGTGGAGCCTGGCCCAGCCCTTCCGTCTGCTCTGCCACAATGGCGAGATCAACACTATCCGCGGCAACCGCGGGTGGATGCAGGCACGCGAGTCGGTGCTGTCGTCCGACGCCTTGGGCGACATCCGCCAGATATCCCCCATCATCCAGCCCGGCATGAGCGACTCAGCCAGCCTCGACAACGTGTTCGAGTTCTTTGTGCGGAGCGGCCTCTCGCTGCCCCATGCCATGGCCGTCATGGTGCCCGAGAGCTTTAACGACAAGAACCCCATCAGCGAAGACCTCAAGGCTTTCTACGAGTACCACTCCATCCTTATGGAGCCATGGGACGGCCCTGCCGCCCTGCTGTTCAGCGACGGCCGCTTCGCCGGAGGCATGCTGGACCGCAACGGACTGCGCCCGGCGCGCTATACCATCACCAAGAACGACACCATGGTGGTGGCCAGCGAGGTGGGTGTCATGGACTTCGACCCCACGGAGATAGCCGAGAAGGGCCGGCTGCAGCCGGGTAAGATACTGCTTATAGATACGCAGGAGGGCAAGATATATTACGACGGCGAGATTAAGGATCGCCTGGCCAAGGAGCACCCCTACCGCGAGTGGCTCAGCACCCACCGCATACAGTTGGAGAAACTGCACAGCGGGCGCCGTGTCAGCAACGCCGTGGCCGACCTTACACGCCGTGAGATAGAGTTTGGTTTCGGCGAGGAGGATGTCGACGGCACCATCGTACCCATGTGTACCAACGGGCAGGAGCCCACGGCCTCCATGGGCAACGACACGCCGCTGGCCGTGCTCAGCGACCGTCCGCAGATATTCTTCAACTACTTCCGGCAGCAGTTTGCCCAGGTTACTAACCCTGCCATCGACTCTATCCGCGAGAACCTCGTGATGAGCCTGGCTGAGTACATCGGCCGCGTGGGCACCGGCATCCTTACCCCCGATGAGACCAACTGTAAGATGGTGCGGCTGCCACACCCCATACTGACCAATACGCAGCTGGACATCCTCTGCAATATACGCTACAAGGGTTTCAACACCGTCAAGCTGCCCATGCTCTTCGAGGTGGGCCATGGCGAGACCGGACTGAGGGAAGCCCTCGATGAGCTGTGTCACGAGGCCGCCCGCAGTGTCGACGATGGCTACAACTACATCATCCTCACCGACCGCGATGTCGACGAGACCCACGCCGCCATCCCCTCGCTGCTGGCCGTGAGCGCCGTACACCACTACCTCATCAGCGTGGGCAAGCGCGTACAGACGGCCCTCATCGTCGAGAGCGGCGAGATACGCGAGGTGATGCACGCCGCCCTCTTGCTGGGCTACGGTGCGTCGGCCCTGTGCCCCTACCTTACCTACGCCATACTCGACGACCTCGTGCGGCGACACAAGATACAGGAAGACTACGCCACCGCCGAGGCCAACTATATCAAGGCCGTCAAGAAGGGTCTCTTCAAGATTATGGCCAAGATGGGCATCTCTACCATACGCAGCTACCGTGGTGCCAAGATATTCGAGAGCATCGGCCTGTCCGAGAGCCTGCTCCGTACCTACTTCGGCACCGAGGTGAGCACCATCGGCGGCATCGGCCTGGAGACCATCGCCCGCGATGCCATCCTGCTCCATGACCAGGCTTACCGCCAGGCCGGCCACATCGACTTCCTGCCCAACCAGGGCCAGTTCCATTACCGTCGCGACGGCATCCGCCATGCCTGGAACCCCGAGACCATAGCCACCCTGCAGCGGGCCACCCGCACGGGCAACTACGACACTTTCAAGCAGTTTACCCATCTGGCCGACGAGAAGGATGCCCCCATCTTCATACGCGACTTCTTCGGATTTCGCCGTAACCCCATCCCCATCGACGAGGTAGAGCCTGTCGAGCAGATAGTGCGCCACTTCGTCACCGGAGCCATGTCCTTTGGTGCCCTGTCGCGCGAGGCCCACGAGGCCATAGCCTTGGCCATGAACAAGATAGGTGCCCGCAGCAATACCGGCGAGGGCGGCGAGGACAGCGAGCGCTTCCACGCCCAGGTCGACGGCATCAGCCTGTCGTCTAAGACCAAGCAGGTGGCCAGCGGCCGCTTCGGTGTCACCACCGAGTACCTGGTCAACGCCGAGGAGATACAGATCAAGGTGGCCCAGGGGGCCAAGCCCGGCGAGGGCGGCCAGCTGCCCGGCTTCAAGGTCAACGAGGTCATAGCCCGTACCCGCCACTCCATTCCCGGCATCTCCCTCATCTCGCCCCCGCCTCACCACGACATATACTCTATCGAGGACCTGGCCCAGCTCATCTTCGACCTGAAGAATGTCAACCCCAAGGCCGCTATCAGCGTCAAGTTAGTGGCCGAGAGCGGCGTCGGCACCATTGCCGCAGGCGTAGCTAAGGCCAAGGCCGACCTTATCGTCATCTCGGGTGCCGAGGGCGGTACGGGAGCCAGTCCCGCGTCCAGCATGCGCTTTGCCGGCATCTCGCCCGAGATAGGCCTGGCCGAGGCCCAGCAGACCCTGGTCAAGAACGGGCTGCGCCCACAGGTGCGCCTGCAGGTCGACGGCCAGCTCAAGACCGGCCGCGACGTGGTGCTCATGGCCCTGCTCGGCGCCGAGGAGTTCAGCTTCGGCACGGCACCGCTCATCGTGCTGGGCTGTGTGATGATGCGCAAGTGCAACCTCAACACCTGTCCCATGGGCGTGGCCACCCAGGATCCCCGCCTGCGTGCCCACTTCCGTGGCAGCTACCACTATCTGGTCAACTACTTCACCTTCCTGGCCCAGGAGGTACGCGAGTACCTGGCCGAGATGGGTGCCCGTACGCTCAACGAGATAGTGGGCCACACCGAGCTGATAGAGCGCCGCGAGGCTGCCGCCGAGGGCCTGCAGCCCAAGACCGCGCTGCTCGACTTCAGCCGTCTGCTCTACCGCGCGGAGAGCACTACGCCCCTCTACCATACCACTGCCCAGAACCACGACCTGTCGGGCATCCTGGACCAGCAGCTGGTCAAGGGGGCCACACGGGCCATAGAGCGTGGCGAGGAGGTCAACCTCGACTTTGCCATCCGCAATACCGACCGCGCCACGGGCACCCTGCTCAGCGGTATGGTGGCCTCGCGCTACGGGGGTGCCGGCCTGCCCGACAAGACCATTAACGTCAAGTTCAAGGGCTCGGCCGGGCAGAGCTTCGGTGCCTTCCTGGTCAGCGGCATCGACTTCAAGCTTGAGGGCGAGACCAACGACTACTTTGCCAAGGGCCTCTCGGGCGGCCGCATCTCTATCCTGCCGCCCATACGCAGCAACTTTGCCGCCGAGGACAACATCATAGCCGGCAACACGGGCCTCTACGGTGCCACCAGCGGCGAGCTGTATGTCAACGGCAAGGTGGGCGAGCGCTTCGGCGTGCGCAACTCGGGGGCCATAGCCGTTATAGAGGGCGCTGGCGACCACTGCTGCGAGTATATGACCGGCGGACGTGTGGTGGTGCTCGGCGAGACGGGCCGCAACTTCGCCGCCGGTATGTCGGGTGGTGTGGCCTATGTCTGGGACCGCCAGCACAACTTCGATTACTTCTGCAACATGGACATGGTCGAGATTAACCTGGTCGAGGACAGCAGTTACCGCAAGGAGCTACACGAACTCATACGCCAGCATTATCTCTACACCGGCTCTAAGGTGGCCCGCATGATGCTCGACGACTGGAACCACTATGTCGAGGACTTTATCCAGGTGGTGCCCATCGAGTACAAGCGTGTCCTCCAGGAGGAGAAGGTGCGCAAGCTGCAGCAGAAGATAGCCGACATGCAGCGCGACTACTAAGACCGTCGGCCCTTGACCAATAACCAGTTAATAACGAACAGTAAGAGCCCCCTCGGGGGCTCGGTGACGACATAAGATTATGGGAAATCCGAAAGCATTCCTTACCATAGCCCGCAAAGAGGCGGGATACAGACCCATTAACGACCGAATACACGATTTCGGTGAGGTCGAACAGACCCTCAACAGTAACGATCGCCGCCAGCAGGCCAGCCGATGTATGGACTGCGGCGTGCCTTTCTGCCACTGGGCATGCCCCTTGGGCAACAAGCCGCCCGAGTGGAACGATGCCCTCTACCGGGGCGACTGGGAACTGGCTTACCGCCTGCTCACAGCCACCAACCCGTTCCCCGAATTTACGGGGCGCGTGTGCCCGGCCCTCTGTGAGAAGGCCTGCGTGCTCAACCTGATGGACCACGAGCCCACCACCAACCGCGAGGACGAGGCGGCCATAGCCGAGCATGCCTTTGGCGAGGACTATGTGCGCATAGCCACGCCCACCCGCAACGGGCGGCGTGTGGCGGTCATCGGGGCTGGCCCGGCCGGCCTGGCCGCGGCCCACGACCTCAACCTGATGGGTTACGAGGTGACGGTACTCGAGGCCCGCGAGGACGCCGGGGGACTGCTGCGCTATGGCATCCCCAATTTCAAGCTTAACAAGGTGGTCATAGACCGCCGTATGCGGGTGCTGCGGGCCGAGGGCATCACCTTCAGCTTCGGCCAGCACATAGACCTTGAAGCGCTGCCCGCTGGCTACGATGCCTATGTGGTGGCCACGGGTACGCCGCAGGCCCGCGACCTCAACATTCCCGGTCGCGAGTTGCGCGGTGTCTACTTCGCCCTGGACATGCTCTCTCAGCAGAACCGCATATTGGCCGGTATGGAGTTCAAGAAGGATCAGCTGGTAAGCGCCAAGGGCAAGGACGTGCTGGTCATAGGCGGTGGCGACACGGGCAGCGACTGCATAGGTACGGCTCACCGTCAGGGGTGCAAGAGCGTCACTCAGATAGAGATTATGCCGCGGCCCGTAGAGGGCCCCGACGACCCCCGGAATCCCTGGCCGGCATGGCCGCGCACGCTGAAGACCACCTCGAGCCACGAGGAGGGGTGTACGCGCCGCTGGAACATCAACTCGCTCGAGTTCTTGGGCCGCGACGGACGGCTCACGGGGGTGCGGGTACAGCCCATAGACTGGAAACCCAACCCCGAGGGTGGCCGCCCGCTGATGGTCGAGGCCGGCAAGCCCGAGGTCATCAAGGCCGACATGGTGCTGCTGGCCATGGGCTTTCTCAAGCCCCAGTTGCCTGCCTTTGCCGACAATGTGGTGGTGGCCGGCGATGCCGCCTCGGGTGCCAGCCTGGTGGTGCGCGCCCTGGCCAGTGGCCGCCAGGCCGCCCGCAAGGTCCAGACCATGCTGGGCTGACACCTTATTATATATATTATATATAGCGACCCTACTAATACATAAGGCCGAGACACAGGGATGCGTTGCCCTGTGTCCCGGCCTTAGTTCCTCTATTTTTGGCTATACGTATCTGGGAGAATCGTATGACGGTAGGGTGCTCTCCCTGCACGATGCTATAGCTGGTGTGGGGCGGCAGGCCACCCTTGTTATTCTCCTTGGGGGCTTTGTCGCTGGATGTCGTTGAGTGGCGGAATGCCCAACTCGCCTCTGCTGCAAAGAATGATTCTGTCTGTTAAAAATCAGTCGGTCTCAATGTCCAATTGATTTCTTACCAATTTGTAGTATAGTCCTTGATGCTGTATTAGCTCCTGATGGGTACCCTGCTCGGTTATGTGGCCATTGTGTAAGACCACTATATTGTCAGCATGTAGCACGGTACTCAATCTGTGGGCGATAAGTACAACGGTTTTGCCTTGAAATATTTCCTGTAGGTTATTTACGATGGTTATCTCATTATTTGTGTCAAGCGAATTGGTTGCCTCGTCGAATACGAATAGGCGTGGCATTCGGTATATGGCTCTGGCTATAAGAAGGCGTTGTCGCTGACCATTACTCAGGTTTTGTCCTCCTTGATAGAGTATAGTATCAAAACCCATGGGTAGCTGATTTATGTCGTTTGAGATGTTGGCCATACGTGCAGCGTACTCTATGCGAGACGTGTCTATCTCGTTGTAGCCCAATGCTATATTCTGTGCTATGCTCTCCTCGAATAGCTTGCCATCCTGCATTACCGCGCCACATTGCTGTCGCCACCATGTCAAGTTGATGGTCTCAAGCCGCGTGCTTCCCACGTATATAGTGCCCTCCAGCGGTGCATATTGGCCCAGTATAAGCTTTGCCAATGTGGTTTTTCCACTACCGCTTGTGCCCACGATGGCTGTCACGCGTCCCTGGGGAATTTCTATGTTTATGTCGTCTAATATATTGTTTTCTTTCATTCTGTCATACTTGAATGAGACATGCTCCAATCGTATATTCATGTCTGTTACGGCCGTAATGTGTCGTTGAGGCGTTTCTTCATCGTCCATGTCGTATATCTCGTCTGTTCGTTCTAAACTGATTTTTACGTCTTGCCACTGATATGCCATGTCCATGATGTCTTCGATTGGCCCACGCAGCTGACCTATTACACTCTGTGTGGCCAGCATCATGCCTAAAGTGAGATTGCCGTCTATTACAGCTGTAGCTGTAATGATGACGATGATAATATTTGTAAGTTCGTTGATGCAGATACCGCCAGCCTCTTCTGTTTGGTTTAGTGCCAGCGACCGACGGTTTATGGCGAATAATTTATCCTGTATTTGTCGCCACTGGAGACGTTTGCGTTGCTCGCATCCTTGCTGCTTAATTTCGGATATTCCGTCTATCATCTCATAAACTCGATCCTTTTGGTCGGATTGCTGCTCAAAGAACTGGTAATCTAATATCTTGCGGCGTTTCAGAAACAATGTGACCCATAGTACATATAACATAGTTCCAACTACGAATACGCTTAAAATATTTATACTATATATGCCTAACACAATGCATAGAGTTGTGGCGCTGAAGATGGCAAATATTAGGTTGGGTGCATGTGTAGTCAGGAACTGCTCTATACGTGAGTGGTCTTCAATGCGTTGTAATAGGTCTCCTGTCTGCTTATAGCCGAAGAAAGCTATAGGTAACCGCATCAATTTTGTGAAAAAAATCGGATATGAGTGATATGTTGACCTGAGTGCTTACATATAGAAGAATATGTCGCCTGATGAAATCTATGATGGTACTTCCTGTGAGTAGGGCAATCTCGCCCAAAAGTATCAGCCAAATGATATGCATATTGCGTCCGCTGATGCCTTTATCCACTATTGCTTGGGTGAGAAATGGGAAAAGCAACTGTATACCACTTATAGCAAACAGGCCTAAAAGTAACTTGGCCATGTCTAAGCGGTACTTTGTGATATATTGATGTAACCGTGTCATGCCCCCACCTCTGTGCTCACTTATACTTGGAATGGTGTAAAAAGCATCTGTCGGTTCTAATAATAGGGTTATTCCTATGGCCTGTGTATCATTGTTCCCCGATGCCCAGTGGCTGGCAAACTCTTCTGGTGTGTAGTGTATAATACCTTTTCCTGGGTCGGCTACATAAATTTTTTCGTGGGCTATCTTATATACCACCACGAAGTGGTTCTGGTTCCAGTGTACGATGCAAGGCAGGGTAGCGTCCTCGCATAGGGCAGCCATTGACATTCTATATGCTGTGGCCTGTAGTCCTATTTTTCGTGCGGCCACACAGATACCTTTGAGTGACACGCCTTCACGTGTAATGCCCATTTCTTGTCGTAAATACTCCATCGGGTAATTACGACCGTAATGGCTTGCCACCATTTTTAAGCAGGCAGGCCCGCAGTCCATGGTGTCTAATTGGTGTACTATGTGTGGTCGGCTCATTCTGATGATAATGATAAACAATTAAAACAAAAGTATATAAATCGGCTTTGATTTTCAACCGATTGACGTTAAAAAGTATAAAAAAAGTAGCATTTTTTTTATGGATAGTTTTTTTTTCGTAATTTTGAGCACTTATACAAAATAAAAAAGGAGGTGTTACAAGTTCTTATGTAGTATTTATGATAGCATCGAATTTTATCTATCTGTTTAATCTAAAATCTTGTAAGGAAAGCAGGATTCGTATCTGGAGGCTTATTGTAAATATCTTAAAATGAAATAACCATGAAAAGAAATGTGTTGATTTTAGTGACGAGTCTGCTTAGTATGGTAGCCCAACTGACGAGTGCACAGTGTGTGGTTAAAGGTAAAATCGTAGAACAGAGTACTGGTACCCCTTTGCCCTATACTAATGTGGTGGTATATGCATTGCCGGACACTACTTTTGTCAAAGGCACAATAAGCGGTGATGATGGCCGTTTCGAGATAAGTGAGGTTCCAGAGGAGGTATTGGTACGTGTGTCTATGCTGGGTTATGCAAGTAAAGAGTGCAAGGTGGTTGGCGGTGGAGATATGGGGCGTGTCCTGCTGGCGGCTGAGGCAACGGCTTTGAAAGAGATAGTGGTACAGGCAGATGCTGTACATTTTGACAATAGAGGTCTGGTGGCCAATGTGGAGCAAACTCCATTGGCCAAAATGGGTTCTCTCAATGATATGCTCGGACAGCTACCTTTCATCACGACCGATGGCAAGAATGTCAAGGTGTTTGGGCGAGGTGCTCCTATCTACTATGTAGACAATCGGCGCATACTGCGGCAAGAGGAGCTGAAACGAATTGTGCCTTCGCAGATAAAGAAGGTAGAGATAATCATGGTTCCAGGACCCGAATATCCGTCAGGAACAGAATCCGTGATACGCATTACAACCATCAGGAAGCAAGGCGATGGATGGAGTGGCATGATATTTGGTCAGCTTACAGGGAAAAACCGTGTGGGCGATGCCGTCTTTGCCGACCTCAACTATCGTGTGAAACGCTGGGATATCTTCGGCAATATTCAGTATGCTCATAGTGCTTCGCATGAGCGTAGTGAAGAGCGTTTGGCGTTTGGTAAGCGTTCGGTAGCCAGTCGCAATGATGCTAACAATAAAATCTCACAATTGGGAGGAACTATGGGCGTCAACTATACAGCGGATAACGGTGGGTCGGCCGGTCTCAAGTATGTCTATATGCTACATCCCAACCAGAATGTTTGCAGCGGCACAGCCCTGACAGAGAGTTTCAATAGTGGCAGCCGGAGATTAGTGCGTGGCTGGGATGCCGACTACTCCATACGGCAGAACTATCATCTGGTTAATGGCTATTATCGCCATGAGATGTCCAGACGCAGGCTGTTTCAGACGGATATAGATATGCTTCACATCAATGGCTTATATGGTCAGAGCAAGAACTTTGCCAGCGAGGGGAAAACTCTGTTGGAGTCAAATCATTTCAATTCGTGGCTGTATGCTGGTAAGGTGATATACGGCTTTCCTCTATGGGGCGTGGATGTAAAAATAGGTAGCGAGATGTCGCGCACTAAAATGGTGGCAGACAATGGTGTCGTAGGTACGCTGCAGACCGCCATGAGCAGCAGCAAGAGTGTGTCTGAGCAGAACAGCTATGCACTGTTTTGGGATGGCTATGTCAGACTGAAAGATTTTTCGTTCTCTTTGGGCCTACGAGCGGAGCATGTCAATTTTAACTACTATTCCAATAATAGATATGATGCTGATGCCAGTTACACCAGTACACTTCTATATCCGTCTGTAGTAGTGTCATATACAAAGGGTAGCAACCGTGTGTCTCTTTCTTACGATTATAGCGTGGCGCGCCCCACATATCAGCAACTTAACAATTCTACAAGTTTTGTGTCGGATTATGTTTATAAAGTGGGAAATCCGTTGCTGCGCAGCGCCAATATCCATAAATTGGGACTGGTGGCCAGCTTGGGCAGGCTGAAGGTTACTGCCAGTGGCAGATATAGTCACAATCATCTGCTTACTTCTTATTTCCCATTAGAGCAAACCGATTCCGTACTGGTTCTGCGTACGTTCAATCTACATACTTATAAAAGTTTGTCGCTTGGGGTCGCTTATGGCTTCCAGGTGGGCGTTTGGCGTCCTACGGTTGAGGCTTCCTATAGTCAGCAGTTCATTACATACCAAGGTGGAAAGTTCAACAAGCCTCTCTATAGTGCGTCAATTAAGAATATGGTGGTACTGCCTAAGAACACTTTTGTCTTTTTCAACATCTTGTATTCGTCTTTGGCACACGACGGGCTGAATACCAGCCACCAGCAGTTTAGGGTAGATATGAATGTGTCGAAGGCGTTGGCCAAAAACAAGTGGAATCTGAACCTGGCGGTAACCGACTTGTTTAACACTTACTCTAATCGTAAGTGGATGCAGACAGCCGACGTGCTCAACTGGAGCGTAGGCAACAATGTAATGCGTAAGGTGGAACTTACGGTGAGCTATAATTTCAACAGCACGCGCAACAAGTTCCGTGGCACCGGAGCGGGCAATGCGGAGCAACGTCGACTGTAGCATAGTAGACTTTAATGGGCGAACAGTCCGGATGGCTGCCGGAAGGGGCGCCGTATGCGGAACCGCATATGCGGTAAGTATAAAAGTAGGAGGTAAACACCTACTATTCGTGTTTGCCTCCTACTTGATTGTGGGCTGTGTGGATGCTTACAGCACCTTGGGCACCTGGTTCAGGTAGCGCTGCAGCTCCTCGTCGCTCAGTGTGTAGTTCTGCAGGTCACCATTCAGGTAGCTGTCGTACGACGGCATGTCTATCAGGCCGTGGCCGCTCAGACAGAAGAGGATGGTCTTCTGCTCGCCGGCCTCCTTGCACCTGAGGGCCTCGCGGATAGTGGCCGCAATGGCGTGACAGCTCTCGGGGGCAGGCACGATGCCTTCGGTACGGGAGAAGAGGATGCCGGCCTGGAAGCTCTCCAGCTGCGGTATGTCTACTCCGTGCATGTAGCCGTCCTTGATGAGCTGCGATACGATCATGCCGGCACCGTGGTAGCGCAGGCCGCCGGCGTGTATGTTGGCCGGCTTGAACTCGTGGCCCAGGGTGTACATGGGCAGCAGCGGTGTGTAGCCGGCCTCGTCGCCGAAGTCGTACTCGAACTTGCCGCGGGTGAGCTTAGGACAGCTCTCGGGCTCGGCGGCTATGAAGTCGGTCTTGCGGCCGTCGCGTATGGTGTGGCGCATGAAGGGGAAGGCTATGCCGCCGAAGTTGCTGCCACCACCGAAACAGGCTATCACCGTGTCGGGATACTCCTCGGCCATGGCCATCTGCTTCTCGGCCTCCAGGCCTATGACCGTCTGGTGCAGGCCCACGTGGTTGAGCACCGACCCGAGGGTGTACTTGCAGTTTGGCGTCTGCATGGCCAGCTCCACGGCCTCGGATATGGCCGTGCCGAGCGATCCCGGGTTAAGCGGGTCGCGCGTTATGATGTCCTTGCCCGCCCGTGTAGACATCGAGGGCGACCCCTCGACCGTGGCACCGAAGGTGCGCATCAGGATAGAGCGGTAGGGCTTCTGCTTCATGGTTATCTTGACCTGGTACACGGCAGCCTCCAGTCCGAATATCCTGGCGGCATACGACAGGGCGGCTCCCCACTGTCCGGCGCCCGTCTCGGTGGTCACATTGGTCACGCCCTCCTTCTTGCAGTAGTAGCACTGGGGCAGGGCAGAGTTTATCTTGTGCGAGCCGAGCGGGTTGACGCTCTCGTTCTTGAAGTATATGTGGGCCGGCGTGTCCAGGGCCTTTTCCAGGGCGTAGGCGCGTACCAGCGGAGTAGACCGGTAGTACTTGTACCTGTCCCTTACCTCCTCGGGAATGTCTATCCACGCGTGCTCGGTGTCCAGCTCCTGGCGGCTGCACTCCATGTTGAATATGTGGGCCAGGTCCTCGGCATTCAAGGGCTCGTGGGTCTGTGGGTTCAGGGGTGGCAGCGGCTTGTTGGGCATGTCGGCCTGGATGTTGTACCACTGCTCGGGTATCTGGTCTTCGTCGAGCAGATATTTCTTCTGTCTTTTCATGTCTTGCGGTATTGGTGATTCTCTTAGCTACAAAAGTAATAATAAAATCCTAAACCTCGGCCGCGAGGGACATGATTTTTTTTAGGCATAGAGTTGGCAAGCTGAGCATCCTGTAGGCACATGGCCGTTTGTCATGTGGTGACAGGTTGCTCTACACTCTTTAGCCGTGTTGGATGGGTATCATGCTCCCTCCTTGAGATGCCATAGCTTAAATCTCTGGCATAGGAGGAACTGGCAGATACTCTCCGGAACAAGTGAGCCGGCACGAAACAAAAAAACGACAGGGCACGAGCCTTGTCGGGAATGATGCGCCGCAGCCCTACGGCGGCATGTGTTCAAATACGGCTAAATATACAAATCCGGGGCTTTATTGTATGCGCTCGGCAGCACGGCGTATTCTCTCGCTCAAATCAACGAGAGCTCCACGCAGCTGTTCACGTTCTGCCTCTGTAAATTCTGTTGGTTTTTTGTTCCCGTCGATGCCGTCTAATTTATGATAAAGCCAAGACCCCGAACGATTAAAATAGCGCTTCGCAAGGTCTGCCCATGAAATAGAGATGAGAAGGTCGGATAATTGCGCTTTCATAGTCTCCGCCTGTGTCTGTTTTAAAATCATTACCGCCATATTTATTTATAGACCGTATCTGTTATTATTTGATTATCAATACTATACGCTCTAAACGGTAGAAAAGTGACTGTGTGGATTCTGATTAGATACGAAAAGGTGAAGATTTAACGTATTTAACTTTCGATTGCATCAAAATTACATAGATATGGATTGGATGGGGTCGTTTGAACCGACCCCATAATATGATAAAACCGAAACAAAGAAGACCATGTAAGGGAGTGAATGATTAGTAGCCATTCCACATGTTATTACC
>CAKPRX010000034.1 GCA_934183135.1 uncultured Prevotella sp. | reverse complement strand
GTATTTGCAGCTCATACTCCCCCTTGGACGCTCGGGAGCCACCTCACTGTACCCTACCCTGTCGCCCCAGGCCATAAATATTCTCGCAGCCATTAAAATTATTGGCGGGTCATACGCATTTTTATACATTAATTATTACCTTTGCAAGGACAGTAGTTCTGTCGGCTGTCAGACTAATCACATACACCATTATCATAGCAATGGATAGAGATACAATCATTAAGGGCCAGATAGACTTTGGGCCTGTGGAAGACACTACACGCAACATTATCAAGGTAGTGGGCGTGGGCGGCGGCGGATGTAACGCCGTGGGCAATATATACAGAGAGGGCCTGAAGGGCGTGACCTTTGCGGTATGCAATACGGACAGCAAGAGCCTGTCCGTTAACCCCGTTCCCACCAAAATAATGCTGGGCGAGAAGGGACACGGCGTGGGCGGCAACCCTGCACGCGGACGCGAGGAGGCCGAGAAGAACCGCGAGGACATACAACGGCTGTTTAGTGACAACACGGAGATGGTGTTTGTAGTGGCCACGCTGGGCGGCGGCACCGGCACAGGGGCTGCCCCATTGGTGGCCAGCATAGCCAAGGAGGGCGGACTGCTCACGGTGGGCGTGGTGACCCTGCCTTTCTACTTCGAGCGGAAACCCAAGATATACAAGGCCCTCAAGGGGCTCGAGGAGATGCGCAGGAACGTAGACTCGCTCATCATTATCAACAACGAGCAGATAAGCAAGGTGTACAATGATGCCGACATCTTGGTAGACGAAGCCCTGGAGCGGACCGATGCCGTGATAGGCAAAGCCGTTCGGGGCATAGCCGAGATAGTACTGCTCCCGGGTAAGATACAGACCGACCTGGAAGATGTCAAGGCTACCATGACAGACGGCGGCGGGGCCATCATGTCCATAGGACAGGCCTCGGGCGACCACCGACTGCAAAACGCGATACTGGACGCCCTCAGCTCGCCGCTACTCTATGGCAGCGACATCAGCAAGGCCACCCGCATACTGTTCAACATATACTCCAGCAGCGCCCATCCACTCAAGGTGAAAGAGACAAGGGAACTGGCCGCGTTCATGGACGACTTGCTGCCCGACATAGATGTGATATGGGGTATGGCGACCGATGACACATTAGACGAGGACGTCAAGATAACCATTGTGGCCACGGGCTTTGACAACTCGATACCCATCGACACGATACAGGATGCCAATGACTTGGCCCTGGACGACATTATAACCAAGCTATATGGCAAGCGGTCGCGCAGGCGCTCGCATACCATCGTACCGACCGCCACGGAAACGCCCGAGGTGGCTGAGGCAATCGATACCGACAGCAAGGACAAGGCCGAAGACATCCCCACGACAGCCACGAAGGTAGAGGGAGTGCAGGCTGCCACCCCACTGGCTGCCGAGGAGGAATATGTCAACCCGGCAGAGACCTTCTACCAGCGGGTGGTGGCACGTATCAAGGCCGGACTGTCGCTCTTAGTATCGGATGACAATGAATAATACATTAACAACTATGTGGAGAAATAAGAAGACTATCAGTATGATGGCCCTGTTGATGCTGGCACTCCAGCTCTTTGCCCAGGGCCCCAACAACAGCGGTACGTACTACCAGGCAGCCAGCGGCCGGAAGGGTGCCGCGCTGAAGACGGCGCTCTATACCATCATCAGCAAGCACACGACGATAAGCTACGACGGGCTGCTTACCTGCTACAAGCAGACCGACCGCCGGGCCGACGGTAAGGTATGGGACATGTACTCTAACACGACCAACTACTCCTTTACCGACAACAACGGCTCGTACAAGAAGGAGGGCGACATCTACAACCGCGAGCACTCGGTGCCCCAGAGTTGGTTTGGCAAGGCCTCGCCCATGAAGTCGGACATCGTACACGTGGTGCCCACCGATGGATATGTCAATGGGCGGCGCAGCAACTTCCCCTTTGGCGAGACCAAGAACCCCACCTATACCTCTAACAACGGCTTCAGCAAGTTGGGGCCGTGCTCGGTAGAGGGCTATTCGGGCACTGTATTCGAGCCAAATGATGAGTATAAGGGCGACTTTGCCCGCATCTACTTCTATATGGCCACTTGCTACGAGAACAGGATAGCCTCGTGGAACCAGGCGGCCGTCTTTGCGGGCAACGCGTACCCTGCCTATAAGTCGTGGTTTATCAAGATGCTGCTGCGATGGGCCAAGGAAGACCCCGTGAGCCAGAAGGAGATAGACCGCAACAACGCCGTGTACGACTGCCAGCACAACCGCAATCCCTATGTAGACTACCCCGGGCTGGAACAGTACGTGTGGGGCGACAAGCAGGACGTGGCCTTCAGCTACGACCACTATGGCAGCGCCACTCCTGACCCCGATCCTGACCCTGACCCCAACCCGGATCCTGATCCCGACCCAGATCCCGACCCAGACCCCGACCCTGCCGGCGGTGTTACCTTTGTCAAGGTTAGCAGTCAGTCTGACGTGGCCCCGGGCAACTACTATCTTATGGTCTTTGGCGGCAATGCCAAGGTTGACGCCTGCGCACTGTCTGACCTGACGGGTGGCAAGAACTACTACACGAGCGCCACGGTTACTATAGGAACCGACGGCCGGATAACGACCGACGTAGACACTAAGAACAAGCCCCACCAGCTGCTACTGGGTGGCACGACAGGTGCCTATACGCTGTATGACGGCACCGAGAAGGCCTATCTGACGCTGACGGGCAACGAGAACAAGCTATACACCACCGCCAAGGCCACCTCGGCCCAGGCCCAGTGGGCCATTACCGTGTCGGGTGGAGCTACACATATATATAATAAGGGCTTTACGACACGCGAGATACAGTTTAATGCCGGTAGCCCACGCTTTGCCTGCTACACGGGTAGCCAGCAGCCTGTCATGCTCTACCGCAGGACGGTTACCGATGGCATCGGCACCCCCACGTCAGCTGTTGCCACCAAGGTGAGTGTGTACTCGCTGACAGGCGTAATGGTACGCCGTCAGGTAGATGCGGCTACAGCCTTGGACGGTCTGCCCAAGGGTGTGTACATACTCAATGGCCGGAAGATGGTGGTGCAGTAGCACCCCACCGGTCACCCCCAGGCCCCCTATAACCCGGGACTGACGATAGCAAGCCCGACTCTGATGACGGTTAGAGCCGGGCTTGTTCATTAGGTGCCGGCCATGACCATGACCAAAAAGAAAGGGGGACACCGTTACCGGCTCCCCCACTCTGTTATCTGTCGTACTTGATACTCCTTAGATGTCCCATCCCACTGCCGAAGCACCTAAAACAGCAGCCGACGAACCGTCGAGACCGCTGACAAGGAACTTGGCCTTGTCTTTGTAGATATTGAGGATATGGGCATTGTAGCTGTCAACGATAGGCTTCATCAGCAAGTCGCCAGCCTTGGTCAGACCACCGAAGAATATAAATGCCTCGGGCGACGAGAATGTGGCAAAGTTGGCACATGCCTCACCCAGTATTTCACCGGTGTAGTCAAAGATTTCCTTGGCCAGCTTGTCGCCCTTTCCGGCAGCGATAGCCACGTCGAGCGAAGTAATATCGTCGGGGTTGAGCTCGCGCAAGAGCGAGTCGTCGTCGCGTGTAGACAGGAACTCGCGGGCCGTGCGGGCCACGCCAGTGGCCGAGCAGTAAGTTTCCAGACAGCCCTTGCGGCCACAGCCACAGGGACGGCCGTCGACACGTACGATGGAGTGGCCCAGCTCGCCAGCGAAGCCGTCGCAGCCATATACCAGCTGACCGTTAACCACGATACCAGAGCCTACGCCTGTACCCAGGGTTATCATAATAAAGTTCTTCATGCCACGGGCCACACCGTAAGTCATCTCACCGATGGCGGCAGCGTTGGCATCGTTAGTCAGGGCCACCGGTATGCCCAGGGCCTCGGAGAACATCTTGGCCAAAGGTACCACGCCGTCGTGGCCCCACTTCAGGTTGGGCGCAAACTCGATGGTTCCGTTATAGTAGTTGCCATTGGGCGCACCTATTCCCATTGCCTTGATTTTCTCGATGCCGCCTACCTGGTCTATGATGATGTGCAGAGCCTCTACGGCAGCTTTTACATAGTCATTGACGTTGTCGTAAGCCTGGGTCTTGATGGCGGTGGTTACCTTGATGTCGCCGCGGCTGTCCACGATACCGAATACTGAGTTAGTTCCACCCAGGTCCAATCCGATAACGTAGGGCTTCATTTCATTCTGTGTTTCCATTTTTCTATTCTTTAGTTATTGATTTATATTCGAGTGTGTAGAGTGGCAGGGTAACGCTTCCGGCCGAGGCCGCCATGGCAGTACCGAACCTACCATTTACAAAGGTAAAGAAAAAAGCTACTACGGACAAGAAAACAGCAAGTTTTTTTACCTCGGCAAGACATTTTTCCTACTTCCCGTATCATCTTTCAAGTTAATTTATTAATTTTGCATCTGTTATGCCGTTTCCATTTCAGATAGATATATTAGGGATGATACTCAAAGGGGTACTGATAGGCATCATCGCATCGGCACCAATGGGTCCCGTGGGGGTTCTCTGTATTCAGCGAACCCTGAACAAGGGCAGATGGTACGGCTTTGTCACCGGCATAGGGGCTGCGGTGAGCGACATCATATACGCGCTGCTGTCGGGAGCCGGCATGAGTTTTATCATGGACCTGATAACCAATCCAGTCAACAAGTTCTGGTTGCAGATAAGCGGCAGTGTGTTACTGCTGATATTCGGCCTGTATTGCTTCAGGGCCAACCCCAAGCGCAACATACACCCGGGCGGCAAGAACAAAGGCTCGCTGCTGCACAATGCCATCACGGCGTTCTTCGTGACATTCTCCAACCCTCTTATCATATTCCTCTTTATGGGCACCTTTGCCCAGTTTGCCTTCGTGGTTCCCGACCATCCGCTGGAGATGAGCCTGGGCTACATCAGCATCATCATCGGAGCCCTGCTGTGGTGGTTTGGGCTTACCTGGCTGGTCAACAAGATAAGGGGGAAGTTTGACGACAACGGTATTCTTATTATTAATAAGGTAATAGGTAGTCTGGTGATAGCCTTCTCCCTGTTGGTGCTCATCGGCACTATCTTCAATCTATATACATTTAGCTACTGACAAGATGTTTGTTGCAAAAGAACTTAGGAAGAAATCGATAGCCGAGTATCTTCTCTATATGTGGCAGATAGAAGACATCATCCGTGTGTACGGGTGCTCTCTCCCCGTTATCCGGCGCGAGTATATCAGCAAGTTTGACTACTCCGAGGAGCAGCGGAGCGAAGAGACCGACTGGTTTGCCAACCTTATCAGAATGATGAACGAGGAGGGCAAACGCGAGTATGGGCACCTGCAGATTAATGAGGTGTTGCTGAAGGATGTAATAGACCTGCACAACAGGCTGTTGCAGTCAACCAGATTTCCCTTCTACAACGCAGCTTACTACAAGGCGCTGCCCTTTATCGTGGAGCTGCGCAATAAGGGCGACAAGGATGTCAACGAGATAGAAACCTGCCTCGATGCCCTGTACGGGATAATGATGCTGCGGCTGCAGAAGAAAGAGATAACGCCCGAGACGGCCAATGCCATCAAGGAGATAACCACTCTGGTGGGACTGCTGTCTGACTATTATATCAAGGACCGCACGGAGGGACTCAAGTTCGAGGATGACTAAATAGAGAACATACTTACCGATGAATATACTGATAACTGGATGTAACGGACAGCTGGGCAACGAGATGCAGCTGTTAGAGCGCAGCAACGGAGCACATACTTTCTATAATACGGACGTGGCCGACCTGGACATTACCGATGCGGCAGCCATAGACAGGCTGGTCACCGAGAAGCAGATAGACGGCATCGTGAACTGTGCCGCCTTTACCGCAGTAGACAAGGCTGAGAGTAATGTGGAGCTATGTACCCTGCTCAACGCCAAGGCACCGGCCTATCTGGCCGAAGCCATAGAGAAGCGGGGCGGTTTTCTGATACAGATATCTACCGACTACGTATTCGACGGAACCCACCATACTCCTTATGTAGAGACAGACACACCCTGCCCGGACAGTGTGTACGGCCGAACCAAGCTGGCGGGCGAGGCGGCAGCCATGGCCAAGTGCAGCCGGACCATGATTATACGTACGGCATGGCTCTACTCTACCTTCGGCAACAACTTTGTAAAGACCATGATACGCCTGGGACAGACCAAGGACAGCCTGGGAGTAATCTTTGACCAGATAGGTACACCTACCTATGCCCACGACTTAGCCGAAGCCATCATGGCAGCCATAAACCAAGGCATTAAGCCAGGCGTATATCACTTTAGCAATGAGGGAGTTATAAGCTGGTACGATTTTACTAAAGCTATACACCGCATAGCCGGTATCAAGACGTGCAAGGTCAGCCCCCTGCACACGGCCGAGTACCCTACCCCAGCCCATCGCCCCCATTACAGCGTACTGGACAAGACTAAAATCAAGCAAGCGTACGGACTCGACATTCCTTACTGGGAAGAGAGCCTGGAAGCATGTATTCAGAAACTGCAAACAACATAACGACAATGAACGAGATAGAACGCAGAAGAACCTTTGCCATCATATCGCACCCAGATGCTGGTAAGACTACGCTCACCGAGAAGTTTCTGCTCTTCGGAGGCCAGATTCAGGTGGCCGGAGCTGTCAAGAACAACAAAATAAAGAAGACCGCCACGTCAGACTGGATGGATATAGAGAAGCAGAGAGGCATCTCGGTGTCCACGTCGGTCATGGAGTTCGACTACAAGGACTATAAAGTCAATATACTGGACACCCCGGGTCACCAGGACTTCGCGGAGGACACATATCGTACTCTGACGGCCGTAGACTCGGCCATTATCGTGGTAGACTCGGCCAAGGGTGTCGAGGCACAGACCCGCAAGCTGATGGAGGTGTGCCGCATGCGCAACACGCCGGTCATTATATTCATCAACAAGATGGACCGCGAGGGACGGGATCCCTTTGACCTGCTCGACGAACTGGAGCAGGAACTGAAGATACACGTCAGACCGCTGTCGTGGCCCATCGGGCAGGGCATGAGGTTCAAGGGTGTGTACAACATATACGAGCAGCAGCTCAACCTGTTTACGCCCAACAAGCAGCGTGTCACGGAGAAGATAGAGGTAGACGTGGCCAGCAGCCAACTGGACACCCACGTGGGTGAGCGCGAGGCCAGTCAGCTGCGCGATGACCTGGAGCTGGTAGACGGCGTGTACCCCACTTTCGACGTGGCATCCTACCGTAGCGGCGAGGTGGCCCCCGTGTTTTTCGGTAGTGCCCTCAACAACTTCGGTGTCCAGGAACTGCTCGACTGCTTCGTCGAGATAGCCCCGAGCCCTCGCCCTACCAAGGCTGAGGAGCGCATCGTTGAGCCTACAGAGCCCAAGTTTACCGGCTTTATCTTCAAGATTACGGCCAACATAGACCCCAACCACCGCTCATGTATCGCGTTCTGTAAAGTGTGCTCGGGCAAGTTCCAGCGCAATGTCCCCTATACCCATGTGCGGTTAGGCAAGACGGTGCGGTTCTCTTCGCCCACGCAGTTCATGGCTCAGCGCAAGTCGACGATAGAAGAGGCTTATCCGGGTGACATCGTGGGTCTGCCCGACAACGGCATTTTCAAGATAGGAGATACCCTGACCGAGGGGGAGACAATACACTTCCGCGGGCTGCCCAGCTTCTCGCCTGAGCTGTTCAAGTATATAGAGAACGATGACCCCATGAAGTCCAAGCAGTTTACCAAGGGACTGGAGCAGCTTATGGACGAGGGCGTGGCCCAGCTGTTTGTCAACCAGTTTAACAACCGCCGCATTGTGGGAACGGTAGGCCAGCTGCAGTTCGAGGTCATACAGTATCGCCTGGAGAACGAGTACAACGCCAAGTGTCGCTGGGAGCCCGTACACCTGTACAAGGCGTGCTGGATAGAGAGCGACGACGAGCAGGAATACGAGAACTTCAAGAAGCGCAAGTACCAGTATATGGCCAAAGACTCTGAGGGCCGCGATGTGTTCCTTGCCGACAGTGGTTATGTACTCTCCATGGCTCAGCAAGACTTTGAGCACATCAAGTTCCACTTTACCTCCGAGTTCTAAGACACGCCAGCTACTACCGAGGGGCAGCCAGTGGCAAGCCCCAACCGTCATAACGTCTTATCCGGTCGTCTCTCTATAACAGGGAGCGGCCGGATAAAGTTTTAATAGAGCATAAGGGAAAAACAGGGGGATATTAATCAGGTGGACGGCAGCCCTCTCCCCGCTAAGGTTGCTGCAGGGGGCGACAGCACCAGCGGCTAACCTTAATCATCACCGCCATACCCGGCACCTCTTTAAGCAGATAGTACTTCTTGCTGGCACGCACCAGCCTACCCGTAAGCCCCCTCAGCGGACCGTGGGTAACCGTTACGGGCTGACCCGACTTGACCCTCGCCTCGCCGGCAGTTACATAGCGCTTCATCTCGATAGCCGGGTTGCACATAGTCTGGAACTCCCACATCTGGGCATGGGGTATCTCGTAGTAGGCCGCGTCTTCGGGCCCCTTGCGCAGCACACTGAGTTTGAAGGGTGCCGTGGCAATGAGTGCCTTGACCTCGGGCTCGGGCCTGTCCTTGGCTATGAAGACAAGATTGCGTACCACGGGCGACAGCATGCGCCCCACTCTCCCGTCGGCACGCTCCACCTCGCGATACTCCATCGGTACAAAGTACGCCATGCCGGCCTGGGCAAACCAGTCGGCCACTTCGCGGAGCCTCGGTGTAAACAGTCTGACGGCATACCATGGCTGCACGGTCTCGGTGACCCTGCCGCCCCAGTTGACAGGGCTCTCGGAGGTAGGCAAAGCCTGCTTGTCGGTCATCATCATGCTGACGGCTCCTGTATATTCAGTCCTGCCAACAGCCCCGGCATGGGTGCCGACAATATCGTTCCCACCTGGAAGCCCTCTAACCGGGCCGCCTGGCGCAGCTGGGGGTCAAAGGCATGGGCTATGCCGCCGACAAAGCCAATGGGCAGGTCGGGGCGCTGATAGCGACGGATGTTGTCGGCAAAAAAACGGCGAAACTCGGTGACAACCATGTCGGCCATGCACTGCTGACCGATGTGGCGATGTATAAAGGGAGCGATGGTGGCCAGGTAGCGGTTGGCCTGCGGCTGCTGGTATATCTGCTGGATGAGCTGGGCATAAGAGGTGTGATAGGCTTCGTAAAAGGCATCGCGCAGCTGTGTGGGGAAGAGCCCCTTGAGTACTCCGTGCAGGAAATGCTTGCCCAGGTCGGCCCCGCTGCCCTCGTCGCCTAAGATATAGCCCAGAGGAGGCGTGTTGTCAGTGATGCGCGTGCCGTCATAGAGACACGAGTTGGAGCCCGTGCCCAGTATGCAGGCTATGCCCTCGGTATTGCCACACAGGGCACGGGCCGCCCCGAGCAAGTCGGAGGCCACGTGCAGGCGCAGGGTGGCTCCGTAGCCAGACAGAGTCTCTGAGAGCAGGCGCTCCATGACACCGCTTCCCACAGCGTTGCACCCGGCCCCGTAAAAATAGACTTCCAGGACATCGGCCGACGAGAACAGGTCGCGACACGACGCCCCGAGCACTTCCAGCTGGTGACGTATGTCGGCTGGCTGCTGATGAAAGGGATTGATGCCGCCCGTCCTGACGCGGCGCAGGCACACACCGCCGTCGGCAATGGCCCAGTCGCCCTTGGTACCGCCACAATCGGCTATTATAATCATTGCTATTCGCTTTTTTTGGTTTACACATACAAAATTACTAATTTTCTTCGTAGTGTTTTGAATTCTTTTGAGTAAATTTGCATTAATATATAAGAATGAAATGAGGACAAAGCTATTCACCATACTGATGATGCTGATGATGGCCATGCCATCTATGGCCGTACTGAAGGAGAAAGACCTGTCGCACACCCTCTCCATCCTGCGCGAGGAGCTCACGGGCTACCGCATAGAGCTGGAGCGACAGACCGGGTACATGAAGGAGCAACAGGATCGTATGACGACCAACATGTATGCCATCGTTAACCAGTGCAGCCAGAACTCGCTGATGCTCTACTCGCAGAAGAACGGCTACATCTTCGACCTTACCTACGCCTGTCACGAAGCCACGGAGATGTACCACGAGTTCAAGAAGTCTATCGTCCCCTTCGAGAGTTATCTGGCCCGCTCTACCAGCGAGATAGCCCGCTTTGACTCGCTTGTTAATGTGCTCAGCCAGATGAGCGACCGTACTCTGAGCGAGCGCGCAGCCATAGACCGCAACGTGTGTCTTACCCTGTCTGTCAACATACTCCGCACGCTCAAGAGCAACAATGAGCAGATGAGCATGTACATCAAGTACTACCAGAGTACCGAGAAGCAGCTGCGCAGCCTGAACGACTATGCCCTGAAGCGCTATGCCGACATACAGGCCAGCATATTCAGCAATGTAGGCGACAACTATTTTACCATTTTAAAGCATATCGGCACCAATGTGAGTGAAACCACTACGACGCTATCCGAAAAGTATAAGCCGCAGACGAGAAGCAAGTCGCAGTGGGACAGCCGCCTTATGTTCGGACTGCTCATCATTATCCTGTTCGGAGGCGTGGTGTCCATCTCGCTCAATGTCTTGCTGTTTCGCTTTGCGATAACGTGGATGTTCAAGTCCAGGCGGGCCACGCGGTTTATAGCCCAGCTGTTTAGGACGGACAACCTGGACTCCGTGCGCGACACGTTTATGGGCAAGCGGACCTGCATAACGCTCACTGCCACGGTCATAACATTCGCCATAGTGCTCGCTGCCATCCGGATAGCGGCCGACCAGAACTTCCTGACCATGGCCTGCGACCTGCTGGTAGAGTATGCGTGGCTGTTAGGGGTCATTCTCATCTCGCTGCTCGTACGCCTGGGTGCCGCACAGATCAAGAGTGGCTTCCGTATCTACTCGCCGCTGATATTCATAGACTTTATCATCATCAGCTTCCGCATAGTACTCATCCCCAATGTGTTTACCAATCTGATATTCCCCCCGGTACTGCTCGTGTGTACCCTGTGGCAGTGGAATGTCATTACGCGCCATAACAGTAACATCCCCAAGACCGATGTGTACTACACCTACCTGTCGTTATTGGTGTTCGTGGCTTCGACCATCTGCTCATGGGTGGGCTATACGCTGCTCAGCGTGGAGCTGTTGATATGGTGGATTATGCAGCTCACGTGTATCCTTACCATAACCTGTCTCAAGGGCATCGTAAAGGCTTACGCCGTACGCAACGAGCTGGACAAGAAACCCATCACGAAGACCTGGCTCTACGAGCTGATATACACTGTACTGCTGCCCATATTAGGGGTGGTGTCGGTGGTGTTCTCCATCTACTGGGCCGCCAATATCTTCAATCTGAGCGACACCACGATGCGTATATATACCAGCAACTTTATCGACTCGAGTAACATCAGGATAAGCATCATAGCCATCTTCATGGCTGCCATCCTATATATCGTATTCAGCTATATCAACAGGGCTGTCAAGGAGTTCCTGAGACTGCACTTCGAGAAGGCCGACAAGTCTACGGCCGCCAGTAAGAACGTGATGGCCAAGAACGTGATACAGGTGCTGGTATGGGGTGTATGGCTCATGCTGGTACTCAACATTTTCAGAGTGAACAACACCTGGCTGGTAGTCATCTCGGGCGGCCTGTCTACCGGTATCGGTTTCGCCATGAAGGACATTATCGAGAATATATACTATGGTATATCGCTGATGATGGGCCGTATCAAGGTGGGCGACCTGATAGAGTGCGACGGAGTACGTGGAACGGTAAGCTCCATCTCGTACACCTCGACACTGATGGACACCGTCGACGGAAGTGTCATAGCGTTCCAGAACTCGCAGCTTTTTACCAAGAACTACAAGAACCTGACCCGTAACCATGGCTACGAGTTGGCCATGATACCCGTCGGGGTGGCTTATGGCTCTAACGCCAAGGAGGTTAAGCAGATTATCAGCGACACGGTGAACCACCTCAAATGCCGCGATACCAAGCGCCCTGTCAAAGTGGTATTCACCAATTTTGGCGACAACAGTATCGACTTTAAGATAGTGGTCTGGGTGCCTGTACTTACCCACTTCTATGCCAAGGGCGAGATAATGGAGGCTGTCTATACCGCCCTCAACGAGCACAACATCGAGATACCGTTCCCGCAGCGCGATATACATATCATACACGACGGGGAGCAACCTGAATGATATAACAGGATGGCAGGCCACAACCCATGGCCGGCTATCCATAACAAGATATAAATTAACAGACTGAACTATGCAACCTATCATCATAGCGGGGCCCTGTGTCATAGAGAGCGCCGAACTGCTGGCCACCGTGGCCGGCCGCATCGTGGAAATCAATGCTCAGCTGGGTACCGACATCATTTTCAAGGCTTCGTTCGACAAGGCCAACCGTACCTCTATCCACTCATTCAGAGGCCCTGGACTGGAAAGAGGACTGGCCATGCTCGGCGAGGTAAAGGAAAAATACGGACTGCGTATCCTGACCGACATACACGAAAGTTGGCAAGCTGCCCCCGTAGGCGAGGTGGCCGACGTGATACAGATTCCGGCTTTCCTGTGCCGTCAGACCGACCTGTTAGTAGCTGCCGCCAAGACGGGGCGCACCATAAATATTAAGAAGGCCCAGTTTCTGAGTGGACGCGACATGCGCTATCCCGTAGAGAAGGCTCTGGATGCGGGGGCGAGCGAGGTTTGGCTCACCGAACGTGGCAACACCTTCGGCTATAACAACCTGGTAGTCGACTTCAGGAACATTCCCGACATGCGCGAAATAACCGAGCATGTCATCATGGACTGTACCCACAGCGTACAGCGCCCGGGGGCTGGCAATGGTACCACCGGTGGCGACAGGCGGTTCGTGCCAGCTATGGCTTTGGCCGCCAAGGCTTTCGGAGCCAATGGATATTTCTTTGAGGTACACCCGGACCCTGACCATGGACTGAGCGACGGCCCCAATATGCTCCGTCTGGACGACTTGGAAGACTTAATCAAAAAACTACTATGACAACAGATAATACAACCGGTGTACGGGGCTATGCCGCACAGTGCCTGAAGGACGAGGCACAAGCCTTGATGGAACTAATCCCGCAGCTGGACGAAAATTTTGACAAGGCTGTCGACATGATTTACCACTGCAGGGGCAAGATAATCGTTACGGGCGTGGGCAAGAGTGGCAACGTGGGAGCCAAGATAGCCGCTACGCTGTCGTCGACGGGCACCCCGGCTTTCTTTATCAATCCGCTCGACGTATATCATGGCGACCTGGGGGTCATGACGGCCGACGATATAGTGCTGGCACTCAGCAACTCAGGACAGACCGACGAGCTGCTGCGCTTCATACCCATGGTACTTCACATGCATGTGCCCATCATCGCCATGACGGGTAACGAGCACTCGCTGCTGGCCAAGTACAGCAACGCGCATATCAAGGTGTGGGTCAAGAAGGAAGCCTGTCCGCTCAACCTGGCTCCCACCAGCAGTACTACGGCTGCCCTGGCCATGGGCGATGCCTTGGCGGTGGCCCTCATGGAGGTACGCCACTTCGAGCCACGCGATTTTGCACAGTTCCACCCCGGTGGCGAACTGGGTAAGCGCTTGCTGACCACTGCTGAGGACGTTATGCGGAGCAATGACCTACCCATCGTAGACCAGGACATGCACCTGGGCGACGCCATCATCCTGGTGAGCAAGGGCAAGCTGGGCTTAGGCGTGTCGTTAGTGGATGGCAAGGTGGCAGGTCTGATTACGGACGGCGACATACGCCGCGCAATGGAGAAATGGCGCGAGAAGTTCTTTGACAAGCAGGTCAAAGACATTATGACGAGCCGCCCCAAGAGCGTACTGCCTACTACCAAGATTACAGAGATACAGCGTGTGATGCACCAGCACAAGATACACACGGTGCTGGTGGTCGACAAGGAAAACCACTTACTCGGCGTAGTAGACCATTACAGCTGCATGATATAAAAAACGCTGGAAGACAGGAAGAATTTTGAGAAGAATTATAGTTTTACTCGCTACCCTGGCGCTCTGCACAATGGCGAATGGGCAGACGGCAGACTCTCTTATAGTACGCCAGCTGAGGGCCAAGGGTGTCAAGTTCTCGCACGACAACTCGGTGACGCTCTTTATGAGCGGGCAAGCCAAGTTTGACGATATGTTCCAGGCCATACGGTGTGCCAGGCACTCCATACACTTGGAGTACTTCAACTTTCGTAACGACTCTATAGCCAACCAGCTCTTCCGTCTGCTGGAGGCTAAGGCTAAGGAGGGTGTAGAGGTCAGGGCGCTGTTCGATGCGTTTGGCAACTCGTCCAATAACCGCCCGCTGAAGGCCCGGCACCTGGACTCGATACGCGCCAATGGTGTGGAGATTTACAAGTTCGACCCCATCGTGTTTCCCTGGATTAACCATGTCTTCTCGCGCGACCACCGTAAGATAGTCGTCATCGACGGGCGCGTCGCCTATACCGGTGGTATGAACGTGGCCGACTACTACATTAAGGGTACCCGGCAGGTGGGCTCCTGGCACGATATGCATTGTCGCCTGGAGGGCAGCGAGGTAAACACGCTGCAGCGTATCTTCCTCAGTATGTGGAACAAGGTTACCAGGCAGAATATACACGGCAGCCAGTACTACCACGGCGACTATACTGACATGAGCTATCTTGAGGGGCTGAAGCCTGATACCACGGTCAGCCGTGGACGCAAGATGGTGGGCATCATCAACCGGGAGCCCCGCATCAGCAGCGACATTATCCGTACATTCTACCTCGATGCTATCAACGATGCCAAGGACAGCATCAAGATTATAAATCCCTACTTCACACTGAGCCGTGCTCTCAAAAAGGCGCTGGCAGCGGCGGCCCGGCGTGGGGTGAAGGTCGAGATAATGCTGTCTACCCATAGTGACATACCCCTGACCCCCGACTGCGGTTTCTACAACGCTCACAAACTGATGAAGAGGGGGTGCCGGATATGGATGTACACGCCTGGCTTTCACCACACTAAGATTATCATGGTCGATGGTCGGTTCTGTACCGTGGGCAGTGCCAACCTCAACGCACGCAGCCTGCGATGGGACTATGAAGAGAACGCCGTAATCGTAGACCGGCACACCACCAGGGAACTGGACAACCATTTTGAGCAGAACAAGAAAGACTGTTTTCTCTTAGACCAAGAGAGATGGAACCAGTGGCGTACACCCTGGCAGAAATTCAGGGGATGGGTGGGCCATCTGCTGGCTCCCTTCCTGTAGAAAGGGTCAGATGGAGGTGATATCTACGTACCCGTGTGTCACCGCATAGATGGTGAGCGCCGATACGCTCTTGGCCTCTAACTTCTCCATGATGTTCTTGCGGTGCGAGATAACGGTGGTGAGCCCTATGTTGAGCCTGTCGGCTATCTCCTTATTGATATAGCCCTTTACGATGAGTACCAGCACCTCTATCTCCCTGTTGCTCAGCAAACTGGTAGCTGCGGGCCGCTGAATGGCGGGCAGGTTGCGCCCATGGGCATGGGCATGCTGTTCCATCATAAGGATAGATTTGACCAGCTGCTTCTCGGATACATTCACGTTAATGGAGTGAAAGCCCGGGATTAGCTCGCCGCCGTCAGTGGCCACTGTAAGCACGATGGTCTTACGCACGCGCTCTGCGAAGAAAGCCCTGTGTGTAAGAAGGATATGCACGGAGACAAAAAAGTGGAAATAACGCTCGGGCGAGCTGGCTTCAAACTCGCCGAACGTGCCGAATAGGTCAATAGCCATAATGGGCATAACACGCTGTAGCAGCGACTTCAGTCCTATTGCCGCCAGCGTGTTAGCCTCTACGATAGCTATCTTAGGTGGGGTACCCCTCAATGGGCCCTTTGCCGTCTCCTCCATATCATCTACTCCAGAAACGATAGGTAATGTCCTGGAAGACACCCCCTGAATCCAACTTGTACAGACGCTGGTTGGTGGTCTTGCACTTGAGCGAGCCCAGGTGGGCAATATAAGGGCCTACCTTGATATAGTCGAACTCGCGCCGGTTGGCCTGAGCTGCTATCCGGAACCGTCCGCTATACCACCCCACACGGTAATGGGGATAGTGGACGTGGATGTAAGTGGCCAGCTGGCAGAGATACTCTGGGTCGGCATCACCGCCCATGAAGCAGATGCAGGTGATGTCGGCACCAAACTTGTTGATAAACTCGTCGAGCGCCTTGGTTGTAAGGGGCACACCGATATCGTCCCAGAGATACTTGCTGTGGCATCCCGGACAGTGACACGGGCAGTTACTGATGTTGATGGCCAGTGTCACCTCGTCGGGAATTTCCTGGAAAACCACCCCTGTGTTAACGTACTTTAGCATAGTATCTTCTGCTTGCCTCGGCCTGTCTGGGCTGTGAGAAATTGCTGACACGCTTGAGATAACCGATGATGCGGGTAAGGTAGTCCACATTCTTGCTCTTGCATACGGGGCACTCCTTGAGGTAGCGCTTGTCTATGTGGCCACAGTCGTTGCAGACCGTATTGGGAATGTTGAAGGTAAAGTAGTTGCAGCCCTCCTTGGCGGCCACCTTGAACAACTGCAGGTACTGGGCCTTGCTCAGGTGCTCCTCCAGGTTCATGTGCAGTGCCGACCCGCCTGTGAGGTGCTCTATGTAGGGGGCTCCGTGTAGCTTGAACTTGTCTATCACGCTCAGCGAGTCGTCCTCTACGGCATAGAAGTACGAGTTGTAGCAGTCGCGCGGCACAAAGTAACCGTCCTCGCGGTCCCACTTGGCGTGCTTGACGCCCACGTTCTCGGCCGGAATCATTTCGCAGTTGAACATGACATCCTTGGTACGGTACTGCTTGTTGTACTTCTCTACGATACCGAGTACGGTCTGTACGAAATGGAGGTAGTCGGGGTTGTCGTTAATCTTCAGGCCCATAAACTCGGCTGCTTCTACCAGCCCGTTTACACCGATGGTGAGGTACTGGCGGCTCATGTTGATGTAGCCCGCGTCGAAGAGAGGCAGCATGCCGTGGCGCTGCAGTTCCCTGAGGTTCTCGTTGTAGGCCAGCTGCACTTTGTGGCAGAGGTCGATAACCTGGGAGAGGTACTCCTTATAGTCTGTCTTGTGGTTGACGGCATACTGGATGCAACGGTTAAGGTTGACGGTGAGCACGCTCTTGGAGCCAGTCGAAACACCGCCGGCTCCCAGGGTGTAGCTGAAGCCGTTGTCCTGTATCTCGTTACGCAGGCGGCAGCAAGAGCTCAGGCTGTCGGCGTTGTCGCTCAGATAGGTGAAGAAACTGTGGCCCTCGGCGTACATCTCGGCAGCGAACTCGCCCCACTCCTTGTCCTTGCACTCACCGTTCTCGGTGAGCATGGCCATGGTCTCTACGGGGAAGGTCAGGACGGTCTTGGTGCGCTCCTTGTTAAACCATTTCATAAACCGCTTCTGCAGCCAGGAGAGTCCTTCCCAGTCGGGCTGGCTGCCGTCGGGGAAATAGAAGTTGCCGAACAGGCTCTCAAAGTAGTAGCGGTCGTAGTAAGAGATGTTCCAGAACACGGCCTGGTAGTTGCGGGCTCCGGTGGGCTGGTTGAGCGAGTACACTATCTGCTCAAAGCTGTCGGTGATGATCTTGTCGATGGTGCGCTGGCGCAGGGAGAGGTCTACCACCTCGTCGGCACGCTTGTAGTAGTCCTTGCCGTACTCCATGCCGATGAAGTAGTTCATGTACATCAGGAACTCTGGGGTGGCGCAGGCTCCCGAGAGCATGGAGCTTACCATGAAGACCATGTTGATGAAGCCTCCGCAGAACGACTTGAGGTTGGTGGGCTTGGTCGAGTTGCCGCCGATAGACGTGGTGCCGCCCACGAGCCATGGGTACATGGTGATCGAGGCGCAGTAGTTGGCCAGCGATGTCTCGTCGTTCTTGTAGATGAAGTGGTGGGTGAGCTTGTCTATGTACTCGTCGGACAGATCCTTGCCGTACATCTTCTTGATACGGTCGGTGAGCAGCTTGCGGTTAAGGCGGATAAAGCCCGACTTGGGCAGCTCGCCTATCAGGGTGGCTATGTTCTTGTGCTCCACGTTGGCGTTGGCGTCGTACTTGGAGCCCGTGGCGGCGTTGGACGCCTCCATATAGTCAGTGAGGAACTTCAGACGCTCCAGGGTCTCGCGATCCTCGGTGTGCTGCTGCCTATAGAGCATGAAGGACTTGGCCACCTTAAAATAGCCCTCGGCCATGAGGGCCTCCTCTACCTGGTTCTGTATATCTTCTACCTTTATATTATTATAGATGTCAAGCCGACTGATAATCTTGGACACGTTGCCGAGGTCGACAGCCTCGTTAACTGACTCGAACGCCTTGATGATGGCGTTCATTATCTTGTCTAATGAGAAACGGTCCTTGGTGCCGTCGCGCTTGGTAATGGTAAAGTTCTTAATCTCCATTTTATTTGTTTTTTTTCGTGATACTTCGCTTGCGTTGAAGTTTGCCGTTTTGGACAACTTTTCTCTCTGCCGTTTCTGAAAAGTTTTCCGTTTTGGACAACTTTCGCTGAAAATCCAGAGGGCAAATATGTTTTCCTGGTCAACTCCTTTATATGATGCAAAGATAATAAAAAAAGGTTTCTCCCATACGGGCAGAGGGCTAAAAACTGTCAGCACTTTACATATATTAACATTCGTAACTGAGGCGTATGCCGAGGAATGTCGTCGCGGCCGTATTAATCCAAGAATTTATATAGACCGATGTAACAGCATGTACAACAACCATTTATAAGCTCGGCCGTATGGTGGTTGTGTTGGGGGTTCTCACATCGGTACATGTTTGCGGTGTCTATATGGGGCCACCCGTGCGCGGCAGGGATTATCGGCTGATGGGCGGCGCACGGCCTGCCAGACGGGCGGGCGCGGAGCCTACCTGTCAGAGCGAGAAAGGCAGGAAGGGGTGTGGTCAGAGTTTGACAGCCGAGATGTCTATCAGTCCCTTGGCGATGGCATAGACGGTGAGTCCGGCCGGCGAGTGTATCTGCAACTTGCGGGCTATGTTCTTGCGGTGGGTTATCACCGTGTTTACCGATATGCACAGGTGGTCGGCCATCTCCTTGTTGGTCATTCCCTGTACCAGGCATACTATAACCTCGCGCTCGCGGTCGCTCAGGGCCTCGCTGTCCTGGTTCTTGTTTATCATGTGCGAGAGCTTCACGCTCACGTCGTTCTGCTTTACACGCTTCTCCAGCTGCCGTATGGCCGGTATGAAGATGTTCTCCTCTACCTCCGAGTGCTGTGCCAGCCACGACTCGCAGTTGTATATGTCGTAGAGGGTGGCGCAGAGCTGGTTGTTGCGCTGTCCGTCGGCGGGCAGGTACTGGATGATGATGTTCTTGAGCTCGCGCAGCTTGACATCGGTCTGTCCGTGGTGCTTGGAGAAGGTGTCTATGTCGTAGTTGTCGCGGGCCTGTCCTTGCAGGAGCTCGTCGACGTAGGGGAACACGTTCTTCTCCTCGTACTTCATGTGGTGGCGTATGCTGTGGGCGTACTCATCGTACAGCCTCATGATGAGGGGCGCCATGCTGTCCGAGGGGTTGAGCGTACCGTCAAGCTCGCGGCGTATAAAGGGCAGCTCGAAGTCCAGGTAGTACTCGTGCGAGGCCCGCAGGTAGTGCATCAGCGTGGGTACTGACAGGCGGGCCATGTCGTCTACGCCCAGGTAGCCGTTGATGGTATAGTTGACTATACACAGGAAGGTAAAGCAGTCTACCCCCTGGCTGTCGCAGAGTTCCTTGACCGTCTTGTTGCCAAAACCCAGGTTGATGCCGAAGGCTCCCAGGCAGCGGAGCACATCGTAGTTGTCCTGCAGGATGGATATCATCTTGTCGTCGGCCTCATACACTTTCTGCTTCTTCATAGCGCGTACATTTCTTTTAAGTGACTTTACACGGGGCGCCCTCCCTCATCGGTGGGGGTGCGCGGTTACTGGTACAAAATTAGCAAAAAAAACGCGCACGGCAACTGTTTCCCCATGTTTTTTTATTCTTCCCGGCCTGCTGGCAAGGTACTTAAATTTAGTTATTTTTTCCGATAAACCCAATACCCTGCCCTCACTTTTTTCACTCGCTTTCCGTTAATCTTTCTCGCATCTTCATTCCGCAGTCTGTCACGCTCACAGCAGGATGCGGAAAAGAAAGGAGGTACCTACGGCTGCCGAAAACCATAAGTACCTCTTCTCCTGTTTTTTTTGCAGTATGCGTGGTTATCTTACCACATACTTCCTGCCCTCCACGATGTATATACTCGGCCTACTATTTCTCTGGTAGACCAAAAGCCTTACGCTCCTTGACAGCAAGCTACATCTTTATAAGCTTGAGCCTCCTCAAGCTCAGCTTCGTATGCCTCGTCTGTTATGTCCTCCAAGTCAGCGTCGATTATGGTGGCCACATAAGTGCGGCCATCACTGGTCGTGGCCGGGAACTCGTCCTGGTGGATGATAAAGGCTTTGCCCTTGTATAGGGCTACAACCTTTTCGAGAGCCTCCCAGTCATTCTGGGAGGTTTTAACGGCCTCCTGGATGTCGCTCCAGAGGGTCTTAAAGCCCCTCGTGGGCCGATGGATATTCCCATCGGTGTCCACCTTTGCCTTGCGGCACATAGTGGGCCACATCGGGCCCACATTAGTCAGGAATACCGTGTAAGGGTCACCGTACTTACCCGTTTTTTTATCCTTTATTCTTGCCGACATTACGCCGGCTAGAACAACGGCTACTCCTTCCTGGAACGGGCTTCCCATACGGTCATTGGTTTCGGCCTTTGTTTGTTTGTAATTCACAATAATTTTTGATGTTGCCATAATAACAAGTTTTAAAGTTAGCTACAGTCTTTCCTGTTACCGGTACGTCAGACGGAATACTCATCGTCGGTAGCACTACACGTGCCATGTCAGCCCTTTTTAGGGGAAAGAAGCGCCATCCTTGCACCCTGCCCAGGGTGTGGGGTGAATAGGTATTAGTATATAGGTATTAGTATATAGCGCAAATTCTGCGCAGTTCGTAGGCAAATTCTGCGCACCTCCGCGCAAATTCTGCGCAGGGGTCTGCCCAATACTGATTACCAATGGGTTGCGGATACCTATTAATAGCGGATTCCCTGTGGCCTTCCCCGTAGTGGGTTGGGGCTATCAGCCTTCCTACGCGCAGGGCTACTCCTCTACCTTTCCCTCCTCCTTTTTCTGTTCTGATTTCGGGCGGCGCTTAGACCAGTGCTCGCAGGTGGCGCATGGGCCGTTGGGGCCATAGCGGGGCTCCATTTCGGCTAATATCCGCTCGCGTTGTTCGGGCGTTACCATATCGCCCACATCGGGGTCGTCGGCCAACCGGCTGAAGAGGTCGCACATTACTACTTCCATGGCCCGGCGGGTGATAGCGGGAGGGATGCTGTGATACAGGTAGAAGCCCTGGTGGGTACACTTGCTCAGTACATCATAGAAACTGGCGTGCAGGCTCATCGCTCCCTTGTCGGCCCCGTCGATAGACTTTTTTCGTTTTCCGCTGGGCTTGTCCATCTGCTTTACATGCTGCGTCAGTTTCTCGGGGGCTACATCAGGGCCGAGGCTGGCTATATGGCACAGCTCGCGTTTCAGGTCTATTATAGAGCGCAGCACGATGGCCTGTATCAGCGTGTCGCTCTCCTGGCTTATGCGGGCGTACTGCTCGTATATGGTTGTCAGCAGGCGGCGCTTGGCCTTTGGCACATCTACACGGCCGTACCTTTCGAACTGGGCACCGCCTGGCTCATAGTCCTCGCCCCTGGGCAGCCACCGGTCTATCATGGCTTTTAGTTCCTCCTCGGCTGCAATAAGTCCTTGCTTCTCCATTGCTTATAGGTTATGTGGTTAAGTTTCTACATTCGGTCTGAAAGTTAAAAGGGGGCACCCCATTAAAGAAGCGCCCCCCCCGAAGACTCAGGCCTCAAGGTTGTGATAAAGCTGTATGTACCCATCGTAATTATCTTTACGATTTTCTATCAGGCTCATTAGCTCAATTAGATACCCTATCATTATGCGGAAACTGATAGGGTCGTTGTTTTCCTCGTCCGCACGCAACTTTTGATAAGCTCTTGTTAACTTATCTACTTGATGTTTAACGATTACTTCTACTCGGTCTAACACCCTGAACACGTCAGTCATCACTCGCTGAGTCCTCTCAGCATTACTTAATCTTATCATTTCTTTAAAAAATTTAAGAGTTAAAAACTTTCACCATCCCTCCAACCTGCAGGACTGAAGAGATTGATAATAATTATACAGCCATCCATGGAAACTGCCTTTGTAAACGAGTTACCAGCAAGTTCACCAAAACATGGCATATATAACAAGGTGGTGTTATTAACCTAAAATCCAATAGTTCAATGAACGATCAGCATAGCTGTATTGCAAATGTACGCATTAATTTACCCCCCCCAAATAATTGGTGCACTTTTTTAGTACTTTAACATCGGTTAACAATTTATGAGACATAAAAAAATCGGAAAAAATATAAAAAAAACTGGCCGAAACCCTTTGATAATCCGAAAAAAATAATTAAATTTGAGTATCATAATAACAGACAGAAAAACCACATTTTTTACCCTACAGCGTATGGCACACAGTACACACCACGCCCCTCTGGGCAAAAGTCGGCAGAGCCTGGCCCGATACCGCAACATAACCCAGTACATCGCCCTGCTTACGCCACCCGAGGCCGCCACCTTCCTGGCCCTGGCACAGAAGAGCGACTATAACACCTACCGCTCGGCCGTATGCGAGCAGACCCTGGCCGACATGCTACGGATAGACGTGAGCACCGTACGGCGGCACAT
>CAKPRX010000033.1 GCA_934183135.1 uncultured Prevotella sp. | reverse complement strand
ACTTAGAACAGGCACAGCGCGCAGGCATAGATTTTCAGTTTAGCGGACACACGCACTATGGGCAGGTGTGGCCGGCATCGTGGATAACCCGCCTGTTGTACGAAGATGCCTTCGGGCCATGGCAACGCGGACAGACACGCTACTATGTAAGTTCTGGAATGGGTATCTGGGGGGCCAAGTTCCGCATCGGCACCCAGTCAGAGTACGTGGTGGCCGACCTAAGGCACGAATAAGCCCACCACACGCCACCATCGCCCAGCGACATACAACCAGTCCGGCCCTGCTCACCGATACGGTTAGCAGGGCCGGACTGTATATAGGCTAATCCCCTAAGGGCTGCTCGGTCAGCTGCGGCTTATCTGGAGACCCTTGTCACTGAGCGACATGTCGACGAAGCGGGCGTTGGCGTTGAGGCGATTATCGCGCAGTATCTGCTTGATACGGGCTGCCGCCTCGGGGTCTTTGGCCACCATATACAGATAGCCACCGCCACCGGCGCCTGGCAACTTGTAACCCAGGCAGAGGTCGTCTATCAGGGCCGTGAGCCGCTGCACCTCAGCGGGGTTGGTTCCGCTGTCCAGCAACTGGTTCTGCTGCCACGTCTTGCGTATCAGCCGGCCCATCACGTCAAAGTTCTCGCGCTGCAGAGCCTCGTACATCTCCATCGTGTGCTGCTTCATCTGGCGCAAGAGGGCCAGCTCATCGTGCTGGTTAAGGAACATACGGCGCACTATCTCGGCCAGTATCTTCTTGGCCGTGCGCGTTATGCCGGTATAGTACAGCAGATGGCAGGGGCGGTACTCGGGCTGGGTGAAGAGCGACGAGGGGAGCCACCGCACAACCGGTTTCTGGTCAAAGCCCTTATCGGTCTGAAGCAGCTTGACACCCTGAAGCAGTCCGCCGAACTGGTCCTGCCAGCCGCCACCGGTAGTGAGCAGCTGCTCGAGTACCAGGGTACGGCGGCCTATCTCGTTCTTGTCCCACATGAGTCCGCAGAAATCGCTGATGGCACCCAGCACGGTCGAGGCCAGCAGACTGCTGGTACCCAGGCCCGACCCCGCGGGGATGGCCGACAGCAGCGTCACCTCTATACCGCAGCCAAAGGCCTGCAACTGGTCACGGAGCGATGAGTACTGGTCGGCGCCATACTCGGGCAAGAAACCAGCCAGGGCCAGGGCTGCCTTGGGGATGGAGAAGGGGCTGCCCACATGGTGGAAGTCGCGCAGCGCGTCATAGTTGTCTATCACCTCGGCGGCGCCCAGGTCTATACTGCGCAGGATAATGTGGGGCTCGGCACACGGCTTGATGTATGTCTGCAATGGGGGCTGCCCATTGAGTTCGATGGCCAGGTTGATGACATTGCCCCCCTCCATCAGGCAGAACGGGGGCGTGTCTGTCCAGCCGCCGGCGATGTCTATGCGCACCGGGCTACGGCCCCATACTATCTGGTCCGAGTACACCGACAGACGGGGGCGCTGCTTCCGGGCCAGCACGGGTTGCGTCAGTCCGTCGCGCAGCAGCCCGAAGGCGCGCTGCTCGCTCTGACGGCTGTCGCGGCCGGTAAGGCGCTGCAGCTCAGAGCGGAACATGGCATCGTGTATACGGGTAAGGAGCGACTCGTCGGCAGGCAGGGCCGACGGCTCGGCTATGTGGTTGGCGGCAAACTCGTGCGCGGCATCGTCCAAATCCGTCTGGTAGAACACGCTGTGTGCATAGTTGCGGGCCAGGAACGACCAGTTCTGTACCCGGTAAGCCTGGCGCTGCCGGGCGAGCCGTTGCAGATTGGCCTGGGCCGACAGCTCGTCGGCGCTCAGGCGTGGCGACTGGTGCCAGAGCATGCTGCCACCCTGCAGTTCGGTGTCGCCCAGCATCCAGCGCAGTACGATGCCGGCATCGTGTACGTTGGCTACCACGGGGAAGATGCGGGCCGACTGCAGGTCGGCGCCTCCCTCGATGGTCTGCGGGTCTATGCCACGCTCGGCAGCCCACCGGGCGAAGGGGTGGCCCAGATACTCGGTAGAGGGGTCGCCGACATGGCCCCTGAACTTGTCATTATACCCATAGGGACGTACAGCATACTGGTCGCTGCCTATGGGCACGATGTCGACACACTGGCCGGGGGCCAGGCTGACCGCCCAGTCATTGTGGGGCACACCGGTAATCACGTTGTCGTGGGCGATGGTCCAGCCGCGTGCCACATGGCTATTCTCTATCCACAGGTTGCGGTTGCGTTCATTAATCTTGATTTCCACCTCCGAGTTCTGCAGGAACATAGAGGGGTGCGGCTTGAGCGAGTGGTGCATGATTTCGCGCTGGTCGTTCACCCTGTTCTGGATGGCCAGCATCGACGACACTATCTCGTGGGTCGTACCGAAGTGGTAGAACTCGCCGCCGGGCAGGGGCAGTATGGCCACGCTGAGGGCGCGCACCTCGGGGTCGTCCATGGTAGGCTCTGTGCCCAGACAACAGCCAAACTCGCCATACAAGTCATAGTTGACCACGCGCCCCGCCTCGGTAGAGCGGCGCATGAGCACCTTGACGGCGCGGTCCGACAGCAGCCACACGCCTATATCGGTCAGGTAGAAATGCTCTTTCTGCAACTGCCCCAGTGTCTGTACCGACGGTTTCTGAAGCATGCACTTCAGCTGGGTGGGCGACTGGTGCGAGGACACGAACACGCCATGGTCCTTGGCTATCTCGGGGCCCAGCCACAGGCCATAGCACACCACATCGGCATCGGGGATGGGCTGCAGGGGCTGGGTGGCCCGTATGTACACATCGCCGCTCACTATCATGGTGCGCAGCGATGCCGGCGCCTGGTCCATAATGTACTGATAGAGAGGCACCTGTAGCGACAGCAAGTCCTGCGACAGCCGCTGGCCGCGCTCCCACCTGAATACGGGAATGGGGGTAAGCACCTTGCCCGACGGGGCATACGAGGGCAACCGCCGGCTCTGTCCGCCGGCATGGAGCAGCAGCCGCCGGTCGGCTGCCAGCCACTCGTCAAAGGTGCGTCCCTGTCCATGGGCCTCGTAGCAGGCCTGCAGGAGCCAGGCCGAGCCACCGCCCGAACCGAGCTTGCGCCCTACGGGGTCGTTGGTACAGAACCACTCGGTACGCGGCAGTCCTGTAATGTCGTGAAAGCTACCCACCAGGTTGGGCGGTAGCGAGAGGAGTTTTTTCATATCCCTTACGGTACTTACGGGGGTTACTTATTAGCAGCGGCGTGCTTACGGCGCCACGTGTCGTAGAGGCCGCCAAGGATGATAAGCAGCAGAACCACGTAGGCGATGTACGCTATGGTCTCGGTGGTGTCTACACTCTTGGGGAAGAAGCTGAGCTGAACCTTGTGGCGACCGGCCGGAACCTGCAGGGCGCGCAGGATATAGTTGACGCGGCCCAGCTCGGCGGGCTTGCCGTCGATGGTGGCCGTCCAGCCGGGATAGTATATCTCGGAGAAGACCAGCAGGCCGCCCTTGCCGGAGTCGACATCGTAGCTGAGCTGGTTAGGCTCGTAGGCGGTGAGCCTTACCACCGAGTGGCGGTCCTGGGCTACGGCCTGGCCCAGCACCCCGCGGAAGCGGCCATCGGCCACGGCCTCGTGGCGCAGGTCTATGTGCCCTATGCGGTCTATCTCCTGGTTGGCATTGTCCACATAGGATATGCGGTCTACGAACCAGGCGTTGCCATAGGCGTAGGGATTCTGCAGGGGCACGGTCTGTCCGCCCTGCAGGGGCACTATGAAGTACTTGGCGTTGAGCATGTTGAGCACGGGGAATATAGAGTCGCCGTTAATGCGGGTCATGTCGCCCCCAGCCTCGGCCACGGCCTGCATGATGCGCGACATCTGCGGGTTGATATAGGCCTCTATCATCTCCTGGTAGCGGCGCAGCTTGGCGGCATGGTAACCGCCGATGCTCTTGTGGTAGTACGAGGTCTCGTTCTCGTTAAAGGTGTTGGTGGCCAGGTTGAGCACACGGTAGTCGAGGCCCTTGTCCTGGAGTATCTGGCGGTCGGTATGGCTCAGGGGCTGTGGAGCCTCGCGCACACTCTTCTCGACAAACATGTCGTCATTGAGGTACCGCTTGTTAACCTGCCACATGTCTACCAGGCAGAGCACGCCCACGGCGGCCACCATGTACGGGGCCTTGAGCTTGCCTATGCGGTAGAGCAGCAAGCAGGCCGTGCCGATGGCTATAATCCAGAATGAGCGCCAGCAGTCGGCCGTGAACACAGCCTGGCGCATCGTGGTAAGGTTGGCGATGAGGGCCGACCGATACTCGGCCGGTATCTGGCTGAGGGCGGCGCGCTCGGCCGACGATACGTAGTCTGAGAAGAACACGCCGGGCATGAGGGCGAAGAGCAGGCACGCCCCGGCAGTGAGGGCAAAGCTCACGTAGAGCCAGCGCATGTTGCGGGTAAGCACGGCGGGGTCGTCTACGATGCGGCGCAGGGCCATCATGGCCAACAGGGGTATGGTAAACTCGGCGATGACCAGGATAGAGGCCACCGTGCGGAACTTGGCGTACAGGGGCACGTAGTCAAGGAAGAAATCGGTAAAGGGCATGAAGTTGCGCCCCCACGACAGCAGCACCGAGAGTACGGTGGCGGCCAGCAAGGCCCACTTCATGGGGCCCTTGACGATAAAGAGCGACAGCACGAAGAGCATCAGCACGAAGGCACCCACATATACGGGGCCGCTGGTACCGGGCTGCTCGCCCCAGTACTGCCCTATCTGCTGGTATATCTGCATAAACTGCGGGTCGGCCTTGTCCATGGCCGTCTGGTTGGCTGCCAGCGGCACCGAGGCGCCTCCCTTGGCGTTGGGCACCAGCAGCGTCCACGTCTCGTCTATCCCGTAGCTCCACTGGGTGATGTAGTCGCGGTCCAGGCCGCTGTTGGTCTGGTTGGCCACGTTCTTCTTGACCAGCTCGCTTTTCCCGCGCATGCTCTCTTGCCCATACTGCCATGTATGGTACAGGTTGCTCAGGTTGATGCACACGCCCAGCGCAGCGCCCACCATGCAGGCTGCCGTGGCCTTGGCAAAACGGGCCAGGCGGCGGTCGCGTATGGCCTCGACCAGAAACGCTATCACCATAAAGAGGATGATGAACAGGTAGTAGTAGGTCATCTGCACGTGGTTGGCCTTGACCTCAAAGGCGGTGAAGATGGCCGTGAGCAGCAGGCCGCCCAGGTACTTGCCCCTGTAGGCCAGCACCACGCCGGCTATCATCGGGGGCAGATAGGCCAGGGCCATGACCTTCCAGATGTGGCCGGCGGCGATGATTATGAAGAAGTACGACGAGAAGGCCCATATCACCGAGCCCAGCGCGGCCAGCTCGCGGCGGAAGTCGAAGGCGCGCAGCAGGATGTAGAAGCCCAGCAGGTAGGCAAAGACATACCACACATTCTCGGGCAGCCACAGGTGATAGGCGTCCATCACCTTCTGCAGCCCGTCGGTACTGGTGTACGAGGGGGCTGTCTGGTAAGTGGGCATGCCGCTGAACGTGGCGTTAGTCCAGCGCGACACCTGGCCAGTACGGGCGTGGTACTCGGCCTGCTCCTGACCGGCTCCGCGGCCCGCCGAGGAGTCGTGGCGATACAGGATGCGGCCATCGAGGTCTGCCGGCATGAAATAGACAAATGCTATGAGGGCAAACAGGACTACCGCGGCTGCATCGAGCCAATATTTTTTCAGTATATTCATTATTATAAGATTGATTGTTGTCTACCGTTGACATGGGGCCGGCACACGCGGCCCCATCGGCCACCCCTGGGCCAAGGCCCTGGCGCACGGCCGAATGGTTCTACAAAGGTAATGTAAATCAGAGAGAGGGCAAAGCAAAAAGCCAAGTATTTTACGATTTCGCCCCCTTGACCCATGGCCGCCCCAACGGCTGCACGGGAACCCTGGCGGCGGGGCAGAGGCCGCCAGGGACATGGCCGGCGTAAGCCGTGACGGCGGTGGCGGGGCCTTCATGGGGGAGAGCCGTAGCTGCCGTCATGGTTACGGCCATGGCCGAAAACCGCGAAAAACCTTTACACCCGACTGTATATTTATGCAAAACCCGAGGCGAAAATGTATAAATATACAGTCGTAACGGCCGTTTTTCGGGGCGTAATTCTCGGATTTTCTCATCAAACCAGGACGTTTTTCGGAGCCTTTTGGGGCCATCCGAGGCATCGCGAGGGGTACGAAAGTAACTATCTTTTACAAAACGGCAGTAATCGGCACCTTTTTCGGCTCTATTTTCGGCGCTCGCGAGGATGGTTTTCAGGGACGCCGCGATGGTCATTTTGGTGCTCGCGATGGTCATTACGTTTCTAATGACCATCGCGAGCAAAAAAACGATGGTTTTCGGGTGGCCCGAAAATTGCCGTTTTCGCCACCGCCGTCCCCTCGGCGAGCATACAGGCAAACTACAGAAGCCCGAAAAGCCCTCGGACGATGCCGAAACGGCTGAAATGTATATTTATACATTATCAGAAAAATATTTACAGCACCGCATGGCGGGCCGTCCGCCGACATTCGCGGTCAGCCAACCAGCGACTGCACTTTGGCGACGTCACTTTCTACCTCTTCAGGCCATTATCTCTTTAGCTGCCAGCATCCCTCTTCACTTTTCCTGCCAACCGGCAAATATCCAGCGGCCCGTTATATTTATTTAACTATCGTTCTGGCATACATCAGCGGGGTTTGGAGTAATTTTGTGTCTACAATCAACCCGACTGAAGATGAAGATAGGTATCATAGTGGCGATGGACAAGGAAATGGCCCAGCTCCGTACGCTGCTTAACGGCTGCCGTACAGAGCGGCAGCACCACAAGGACTTTGTAGTGGGCACCATAGGCCACCACACGGTGGTGTTGCAGCAGTGTGGCATAGGCAAGGTTAACTCGGCCATAGGTGCCGTGGAGCTGATAGACCTCTACCAGCCCGACTTAGTGGTCTCTACGGGCGTGGCCGGCGGTGCCGACCCCACCCTGAACGTACAGGACGTGGTGGTGGGTACAGCCTATGTGTACCACGATGCCTACTGCGGCGAGCAGTGTGCCTACGGACAGCTGCAGGGCATGCCGGACCGCTATGCCACCCCAGCCATGCTGGAGGGCGCCATAGCCCGCACGGCACAGCTATGCGCACAGGAGGGCACGGCCCATCTGCGGCAGGGCCTCATCGTGAGCGGCGACTGGTTTGTAGACTCCAAGGAGAAGATGAGGGCCATACTGGCCCTCTTCCCCGAGGCCACGGCGGTAGACATGGAGAGCTGCAGCATAGCGCAGACCTGTCATGTGTACGGGGTGCCCTTTGTGTCCATGCGGGTCATCAGCGACGTGCCCCTGCGCGACAACAAGGCAGCCCAGTACTTCGACTTCTGGGACCGCCTGGCCGACGAGTCGTTTGGCGTTACCCGCACGTTCTTAGAACAGCTATAGACTTTATCACATTAACCACTTAATATACACTATGGACAAGATACCCAGTTTTACCATAGACCACGAGCGGCTGCTGCGTGGCATCTATGTGAGCCGTAAGGACACCGTGGGCGGCGAGACCGTGACCACGTTCGACATAAGGATGAAGGAGCCCAACCGCGAGCCGGCCTTGCACCCGGGCGCCATACACACCATAGAGCACCTGGCTGCCACCTATCTGCGCAACGATGCCGAGTGGCGCGACCGCGTCATCTACTGGGGCCCCATGGGCTGCCTCACCGGATGCTATCTGATACTGCGCGGCGACCTGAAGAGCAGCGACATCGTAGAGCTGATGAAGCGCACGTTCGAGTTTGTGGCCCAGTACGAGGGCGAGATACCCGGCGCGGCGCCACAGGACTGCGGCAACTATCTGCTGCACGACCTGCCCATGGCCCGGTGGGAGTCGCGCAAGTATGTCGATGAGGTGCTCAGCCACATCGCCGACCGCAATCTGAACTACCCTACCCGATAAGGGCTCTATACAACGACAGCGTCCCGGAGACGGCTCTAAGCCTGAGTCTCCGGGACGCTGTCGTTATAGGGGCTGACGGTTGGCGGCCGTGGGGCCTACAGCGCTAAGTCGACCTCGACGGGACAGTGGTCGCTGCCCATGACCTGGGTGTGTATGCGGGCCTCGGACACCTGGGGGGCCAGGCGCTCGGACACCACAAAGTAGTCTATGCGCCAGCCGGCGTTCTTCTCGCGGGCACGGAAGCGGTACGACCACCAGCTATAGGTAACCTCGTCGGGGTGCAGGTACCTGAAGGTGTCTACAAAGCCGCTGCCCAGGAGGCGGGTCATGGCGGCGCGCTCCTCGTCGGTAAATCCGGCACTGTGGCGGTTGGTCTTGGGGTTCTTGATGTCTATCTCCTCGTGGGCCACGTTCATATCGCCACACACCACCACGGGCTTGCGCGCATCGAGCTGATGCAGATAGTTCTGGAAATCGGTCTCCCAGCGCATGCGGTAGTCCAGCCGGCGCAGCCCGTCCTGCGAGTTGGGCGTATAGACGGTAACGAGGTAGAACTGGGGCATCTCGAGGGTGATGACGCGGCCCTCGTGGTCGTGCTCGTCAACGCCTATGCCGTAGCTCACACTGAGGGGCTCGTGGCGGGTGTAGACGGCCGTGCCCGAATAGCCCTTCTTGTCGGCATAGTTCCAGTAAGAGCGGTAGCCGTCGAACTGCAGGTCGAGCTGGCCGGCCTGCATCTTGGTCTCCTGCAGGCAGAAGAAGTCGGCATCGAGTGCCTTGAAAGCATCGGCAAACCCCTTGCCCACGCAGGCACGGAGCCCGTTAACATTCCAGGATATGAGTCGTATCATAATGGTAAGTATTGGATAAGTATCAGAAACGGTGGCTCTCGCCGCGGAGCAGGTTCATAAACTCCTCGCGGGTCTTGGCCTGATTAAAGGCACCGCAGAAGTCGCTCGTGGTGGTAATGGAGTTCTGCTTCTCGACCCCGCGCATCTGCATACACATGTGCTTGGCCTCGATGACCACCATGACGCCCAGGGGATGGAGCGTCTCGTCTATACAGTCCTTAATCTGCTGCGTCAGACGTTCCTGCACCTGCAGGCGGTGGCTGTATATGTCTACCACGCGGGCTATCTTGCTCAGGCCGGTTATCACCCCATTGGGGATGTAGGCCACGTGGGCCTTGCCGTAGAACGGCAGCATGTGGTGTTCGCACATGGAGAAGAAGTCGATGTCCTTGACGATGACCATCTGGCTGTATTTTTCCTCAAAGAGGGCATCGGTGAGCACCTTCCTGGCATCCTGCGTGTAGCCACGCGTCAGCACCTGCATGGCCTTGGCCACGCGCATGGGGGTCTTGACCAGTCCCTCGCGCTGAGGGTCCTCGCCCAGCAGGGAGAGTATATCGGTATAGTGGGCGGCCAACTTGTCCAGTCCGTCGCGGTATTCGGGTTCGCTTGTCATTATCGTTGTGAGTTGTATTGTCAGTACTGTACGGTTATCTTTCCCTTTACGATGGTGGCAGCCTTGTACCCCATCTTACGGAGCTGTCCGAGCATCCAGTCGGCTTCCTCGTAAGTACGGTAGTTGCCCACCCGGCATATCCAGCGGGGCGAATAGAAGTGTACATAGACGGGCTGGTCGGGAAACTTGAGCTTTATGGCGTTGCGGATACGTTCGGCCGCCATGCGGTCGGCGCGCGTGTTGCCGCCGGCGAAAGCCTGCACGCGGTAGCCGGTTACCTTGTAACCGCCCCGCATCACCTTCTTACGCATATCGATGACCGGTATCTCTTCTTCGTTGTCTTCCTTGGTATTATTCTTGGGGGTGCGTACATTCTCCCTGGCTGCGGTCTCGCCACGGGATGTGTCGGGGTGTCGGCGCTCTTCGGCGGGCCTCGTGGGGGTGGTGGCACCATGGGCCGCAGATGCCTGCTGAGATGTCTTGGGGGCGTGTCTCACCTCGGGCGCGGCAGAGGCCGGTGCCTTGCCATTGACTACCTGGTCGATGGCTGCGCTCTGGGTAACCGTGACGGTGGCCTGCCCGGGGGCTGTCTTCCGGACGTGTTCCATGAAGTTCTGCGCCGAGGCCGTGACAATGGGGGCCAGCAGCGCCACAAACAGGATGGTAAGAAATCTCATCATATATATATTTATAGGTAAAAAGGGCACCCCACCCAGAGCCGCTGGCCCAGGGCGGGTGCCCACTAAATGGATAGTATGCTTACTTCTTCCAGGCATCGATGATACCCTTGAAGTCGGCAGCCTTGAGCGAAGCGCCACCGATAAGTCCGCCGTCGATGTCGGGCTTAGAGAACAGCTCAGGGGCATTAGATGCCTTGCAGCTGCCACCATAGAGGATAGAGGTATCCTCGGCGGCTTCCTTGCCATACTTCTCGGCTACGATAGAGCGGATGTATGCCAGCATCTCCTCGGCCTGGTCAGAGGTAGCGGTCTTGCCGGTACCGATGGCCCAGATGGGCTCGTAAGCCAGGATGATGTTCTTCCACTCCTCGGCGGTCAGGTTGAATACAGAGCCGTCGAGCTCGGCCTTAACAACCTCGTTCTGACGGTTGGCCTCGCGCTCCTCAAGAGTCTCGCCACAGCAGAAGATAACCTTCAGACCGTTGGCCAGAGCCAGCTGTACCTTCTCCTTGAGTATCTCGGCTGTCTCGCCGTAGTACTGGCGGCGCTCTGAGTGGCCGAGGATAACATACTGAGCACCGGTAGACTTAACCATGGCGGCAGAAACCTCGCCTGTGTAAGCGCCCTTCTCCTTGTCGGCGCAGTTCTCGGCGCCCAGACCTACGGTATTGGCATCGAGTACCTGGGCCACGCTGGCCAGATGGATAAAGGGAGTACAGATGATGACATCACAGTTAGGCTTGTCCTGGGCAAGAGCCTCATTGATTTCCTTGGCGAGTGCTACGCCATCCTGCAGGTTCATGTTCATTTTCCAGTTACCTGCTACGATTTTCTTTCTCATTGCTTTTTGTTTTTAAAATTGAAATATTTTGATTTCTGTTCTTTTTCCTTGTTACGCAGCCATCGGCTCCATGCCCATGTGCGGTCGGCCAGTATCAGGAGCCCCAAGGGCAGTACGAACCACAGCAGTATGGCCAGTATCTTACGCGGGGTGTAGCTGGCTGATGGCAGATGGCCTATCTCTAACCGGTCAAGGGGAGCGGTCAGTTCACTGGCCTGAGGCAGTCGGTTGTGGCTCCACTTGCCGATGACCACGCCATCCTTGAGGAGCACCAGGCCTGGGTTACTGCGGATAATGGTCTTGAGTGTAGTCTCGTCGCTGGTACAGAAGGGATACTCGGCACCGGTAATGTCGCGCCAGCGCTGTATGCCCTCGTCGCCACTGGCTGTGAGGCAGTAGAACGGGACGTGCTGTGACTGGCTGTACTCGTACAGCTGGTCTATATCGCCGAAGTTGGAGTCATCGGCAGTCTCCAAATGGGGAGCTATAAGCAGGAAGGTGTACCCTGGGTCGCTGAGCACCTGCTGGGTAATGTCGTCGCCGGTACGGTTGTCCTGAATGGCGAAGTCGTGGATGGGCGGCACGTAGCCCTCGGAGGTCTGGACCGTGCGGCGGTCGACAAATGTCCAGGTAGAATCGGGATAGTTGGCCAACGTGAACTCGCGGCGGACACCGTTCTTCTCCATAATGAAGGTGGTGTCGTACTGGGGGAGCTTGGCCCCAGGGGGCACGGTCATGCCCTGACGTATGTTGGCCCCGATGTGATAGGGGCGGAAGTCGAACTGAGGCAGGGTGTACAGACTGTACAGGCTGGTGGCTATAATATAAAGTATCGTGAAGTTGACGGCTATCCACTGGTTACTCTCCGAGACAAAGCGAAACATACGCCGGGGATAGCAGCACACCATGACAGAGCAAGCCAGCAGTACGATGTTCTTGGCAAGTGTCTGGCCGTTGGTAAGTACTACCGCGTCGCCAAAACAACCGCAGTCCTTGACAGGGTTGGCCACAGCTATCCACACCGTAATGAGCGTCATAATGGTCATGAAAATCAGGGTAACACGGGTGGTAAGCCTCCGCCGGATGGCGCAGAGCATGAACACGCCCATAGAGAACTCTAACGCGGCCAGGAGTACCGACACCGCAAGCGTGACCCACCCGGGCAGGGTGTCGGCCATAGAGAGTGCTGTCAGGTAATCGTTTATCTTGTACTGAGTGCCCAGTGGGTCTATGGCCTTGACATAGCCAGAAAAAATAAAGGTCAAGGCCAGTAGCGCACGGCACACATTGATTATTATGGTGACTATCTTATTCACCTTCGCTCAGTTTGATAACGCCGAAGACGGCATAATTAATAACATCCATATAATTGGCATCAATGCCTTCGGACACGAGCGTATGGCCGTCCAGGTCTTCTATCTCCTTGATACGCTCTATCTTAGTAAGAATCAAGTCGGTGTAACTGCTCACACGCATGGAGCGCCAGGCCTCATCATAGTCGTGGTTCTTACGTATCATCAGCGCCAGAGCCTCGGCTGCGTAATGGTCGTAGAGGGCCAGGGCCTCGGCGGGGGTGATGTCTACACGGTCGGCATAGCCCTTGGCGAGCTGTATCAGCCCTACGATACCATAATTGATAAGGGCCACAAACTCGGGACGTATGCCCTCGCCCACCAGCGACTCGCCCTTGACCTCCAATGAGCGTATGCGCTTGGCCTTGATATACAGTTGGTCGGTCAGCGACGACGGCCGCAGTATGCGCCAGGAAGCACCATAGTCATGGAGTTTCTTCTCGAAGAGTGAGCGACACTCGGCTACGACCCCACGGAACTGTTCTTCAGTATTCATTGTTGCCATAATATACTGGGTGCAAAGTTAGCCATTTATCGTGACATACACAAATCTTGCCCACATGATGTGCATGCTGCCCGCTTATTTTTCCTGCTGTCTGCGATGTATTACGCGCACCGTGCCGACCAACACGTCGTAGCGCACCTGCAACGAGTCGCGCTTCAGACGTATCTCGTTGCGCGCGCGGATGGTTCCGGCCTGGTTATAGGCGGCTATGGCTGCCTGCAGGGCCGAATCGGTACGGGCAATGTCCTGCTGGGCCAGGCGCAGGGAGGCATCCTGCCACAGAACGAGGGCGCGCTGGCGTGCCTTGACAGCACGCGGATGCTGCAAGCGCAACTGGGTAATGGAGTCGAGCGCAGCCTGATATCGGCCCGCGGCATAGAGCTGCTCTATCTGGGTCATAAGCGACTGCGCACGCTGTTCGTCGGTGGGCTGACAGGCCATTAGCAGGAGACCAAGGGCCGCCAGGTTCAAGAGGCTTCTGATATTCATATTACTGATTTTCTTATACTTGTTTGCCGGCACTTACGCCCAAAAGGGCGAAAGTTACCGGATGCAAACTTACGTATTTTTTTTGACTTCAGGGGCGTATTTGGTCAAAAAGTGAGTTGCGCGGGACTTTTGCCCACCTACTCGGGCTTTCCCGGGATGGTTCCGGAACGACTATTGACCACCAGCAGCAAAGTCGGGATTGCTCTTCTGCATCGCCACGCCATCGGGCATCACGCTGAAACCATGGTGCTCGTAGAAAGGGGCATTACCGCTCTCCTCGGGCATCACATTGATATAGAGAAAGTCACGATAATGGGCCTTGGTTCCCTCTATGAGGCGCGAGGCGATGCCCTGGTGCTGGTAGGCGGGGTCTACGAGGAGGTAATGGATAAAGGCCGTCATGCCTCCGTCATCAATGCCGCGTATCAGACCGACAAGCCGATGACCATGCCATGCAGTAAGCACATACGACGACTGCTGCAGGGCACTGTATAGCTGGACTGGGTATTGCCCCGACACCCAGCCCACGGAGAGAAACAGCTGCTCTACCTGCCGCTGCGTAAAGTCGCGCGCCTCGGTATATTCTATCAGGCTGTCCATAAGTCTATTAGTCGTTGTGGTGACCGTGTCCATCGCAGGCATCGTGGTGACAGGTGGCATCGCCATAGACCAGGGTACCAGCCAGATAATCGCTCATCACCTTGCCGACCTCCTCGGCAGGAGCTCCGCCATGTATAGCGATGTGCATCTCGGTGAGTAGGTTTACAGCGCCGGCACCCAGGCCTCCGCAGATGACATCGGTGACACCGAGACTCTGCAGGAAGCGCGGCATAGCACCATGGGCATGCTCAGGGGCGTCAAGCACCTCCTTGCCAATTATGCGGTTGTCCGCTACGTCATAGACCGTTACCTGCGGGGCCTTTCCGAAATGGGGGAAGAGCCGTCCCTCGGCGGTGGGAATTGCAATTTTCATATTCTTATTGTTTTTGGTTTGTATAATGTATGCTTGGTAAGTGTGGTTTCTGAACTCGTTGGGCATGCGGCCTGTCATTCGCTTGAAGAACTTGACAAAGTACGACGGATCCTCAAAGCCGAGGTCATAGGCTATCTCCTTGATGCTTAGAGCAGAGTGCTGTATCTGCCGTTTGGCCTCTAATACTATACGGTCGTTGATAACCTGCAACGGCGAGCAGTGGGTACTCTGGCTGACGTAGCTGGTAAGCGTGCGCGACGAGATATTGAGCATATCGGCATAGCCCTTCACGGTATGCACCGTATGGAAATGCCGTTCGAGTTGCTGTCGGAAGCGCACGAAGGTGCGGTTGGCCACGCTGTTAACGTAGAGCTTGGTCTTCTGGCTACGCTCACCGTTGCGCTGCACCCTTATCAGGAAGAGGCGTACCAGATACTGCATATAGTCCTTGTGGGCAAAGGCACCCGTGAGCGAATACTCCCTGTTCATCTCGTTAACAAGAGTCAGCAGCCGGGTAGCCTCCTCGTGCGTCACCCTATAGTATGGCAGGGCGTCGTAGGCACTGAACACGTCGTACTTCAGAAACACGCTCTCGCTCGACTCCTCGTCGGCCATAAAACTGTCGTTGAAGTGGATGATAACGCCCTCGTAGTCGCGGAGGCCGTCAAAGGAGTGAGTCTGCCCAGGGGCGATAAAGAAGATGGTGTTATCGACAACAGGATAGTCGACAAAGTCTACACGGTGTACGCCATGGCCACGGCGAAACCAGATAATCTGGTAGAACCGGTGTACATGAGGGGTCATGGCTCCAGGGTTGTCCACGAAAAAACGGGGCATAAAGTGCAACTCCAGTTCCAGTCCCGAGTGTGCGTTCTCGGCCATCTGATAAGTCTTCACATCTTTTTTCATCGTCTACAGGCTTGCCCTGTACGCCCAGGGGGCAGGGGCTATGGTAAATAGTGTATTTGCGGTGGTAAAATTACACACTATTGACGAGAGCGACAAGCATGATGCGCAAATTTACCATTTAAAAAACCGAAAGCACAACAATTCGTCCCTCTGCAAGTAATAATTTTGCACCTGGCAACGTGCCAGAACAGATTAATCATACAAACCAAACAAAGTAAAGAAATGGAAAAGGTAAATGCGTATCTTCAGATTACGATGAAGATCAAGGAGAGCGACCGCCCCAGTGCGGCCAAGGTGTATTCAGACTATCGCCAGCCATTCCTCGACACGATTGAGGGTGCCCTTACCAAGGCGCTGTTAGTGCGCGACGAGGATGTACAGGTACTGCATGGGTTCGACAGCAAGGAGCATGCAGCCGCCTATCTTGAGTCGGATATGTTCAAGAACGACGTAGCCAAGGGCCTGTCGCCCTACTTCCAGGCCGACCCTGAGATTCGCATCTTCAGCGTGGTGGGCTAAGTTCAGCCTCTTGCAGGCAGTAACCATCTGCATAGCCTAAGCCCAACAAGCATTAGGTAGTTTGCCTCGGTCGATGAGCCATGCTCCTTCGGCCGAGGCAAACTCTATTAGCGCTCCATAAGCGTTCCATATCTACTGGCCATCTGCACTTTTTTACGGCGTTCCGCTTGGTAAGACGGGGCAAAATGACTAACTTTGTCGATAAAATAGACTAAGACAATGAGAAATCTGAGTGATGCCGAGCTGGCCAAGCTGCTCGACAAGGATATATTCAGAACCATAGGGCGCGTGGCCGACGGGCTTGGCGTGGCGTGCTATGTGGTGGGCGGCTACGTAAGGGACCTGTTTCTTGAACGGCCGTCTAACGACATAGACGTGGTTGTAGTGGGCAGTGGTATACAGGTAGCCCAGGCCCTCAAAAAGGCATTAGGGCGCAAGGCACACATCTCGGTGTTCCGCAACTTCGGCACCGCCCAGGTCAAGTGCCACGGCATGGAGGTCGAGTTTGTGGGTGCCCGCAAGGAGAGTTACAGCCACGACAGCCGCAAACCGCATGTCGAGGATGGCACCTTGGAGGACGACCAGAACCGCCGCGACTTTACCATCAACGCCTTAGCCGTATGTCTCAACAGCGACCACTTCGGCCAGCTGGTAGACCCTTTCGACGGTGTCTACGACATGGAGGACCGCATCATCCGCACGCCCCTCGACCCCGACATTACCTTCTCTGACGACCCCCTGCGCATGCTGCGCTGCATACGCTTCGCCACACAGCTCAACTTCTACATCGAGGATGACACCTTTGACGCCCTCACCCGCAATGCTGACCGCATCAAGATTATCAGTGGCGAGCGGGTGATGGAAGAGCTCAACAAGATTATGGCCACGCCCACTCCCAGCAAGGGCTTTGTAGACCTGTACCGCTGCGGACTGTTGCCCATACTGCTGCCAGAGCTCACAGCGCTGGATATAGTAGAGACACGCAACGGGCGTAAGCACAAGAACAACTTCTATCACACCTTAGAGGTACTGGACAACGTGGCCGCCCACTCGGACAACCTGTGGCTGCGCTGGGCGGCCCTGCTACACGACATAGGCAAGCCCAAGTCGAAGCGATGGGAGCCTGTGCAGGGCTGGACATTCCACAACCACAACTACATAGGGGCCAAGATGGTGCCAGGCATCTTCCGCCGGCTCAAACTGCCCATGGATGGCAAGATGAAGTATGTCCAGAAGATGGTAGACCTGCACATGCGCCCCATCGTGATAGCCGATGAGGAGGTAACTGACAGCGCTGTACGCCGACTGCTTAACGATGCGGGCGACGACATAGACGACCTGATGGTGCTGTGCGAGGCCGACATCACCAGCAAGAACCAGGTACGCAAGCAGCAATTCCTGGACAACTTTGCCGCTGTCAGGGCCAAGTTGGCCGACCTCAAGGAGCGCGACTACAAGCGCCTGCTCCAACCCTGTATCGACGGCAACGAGATTATGGAGATGTTTCACCTCAAGCCGAGCCGCGAGGTGGGTGCCCTCAAGCAGGCCCTCAAGGATGCCGTACTCGACAACCGGGTGCCCAACGAGCGCGAGCCGCTTATGGACCTGCTCATGGACAAGGCCCGGCAGATGGGCATCACGGCCGAATGACCACCAGTCACCACCCTACCCTAAGCGCCCCCAGCTACACCATACGGATAGCTGGGGGCGCTTATATTATATAGGCACAGGCCGCCAGGGGCCATACCAAGTCAACGCATGTACCACACGCCACGCACACAGACCATGGGCACAGCCACCTGCTCGCGCAGACTGTCACCATAGGTAAGCTCCAGATAAGCCGTACCCACATGGTGGGCCGTGTCGGCCTGGGCGCCCACTGCGCGCACACGCCGTATGCCGTGATGCTCGTCCTGCTGCTGGCCCACATACATGCGGGCATTGGCTATAAGCTGCTCGCGATAGCCGGCCGGTATACTGTCGGGCCTGTAGGTTCCGTCAACAAACTGGTCATAATGGCCGCGAAGCAATGCCTCGTAATAGGCACAGGCCGTGGCGGCCACCACGTTGTCGGCCTTGGGCTGCTCGGTACAGGCTACCATCAAGGCTGCCGTCAGCCCTATTATAATAAGGTATATATGTCTCTTCATCTGTATCTGCCGCCATGCGGGGCGGCCCATCCTGCTTATTTCTGACGGATAAACACGTTGATGGGACAGCCGTGCATAGACCAGTTCTCCCTTATCTTGTTCTCCAAGAAGCGGCGGTAAGGCTCCTTGATGTACTGCGGCAGATTGGCATAGAACACGAACGAGGGTATCTGCGTGTTGGGCAGCTGCGTGCAGTACTTTATCTTGATATACTTACCCTTGATAGAGGGTGGCGGCGTGGCCTCGATGATGGGCAGCATCACCTCGTTGAGCTTCGAGGTTCCCACATGTGCCTTACGGTTGAGGTACACATCCTTGGCGGTCTCTAACACCTTGAAGATACGCTGCTTGGTAAGGGCCGAGGCAAAGATGATGGGAAAGTCGACAAAGGGGGCCATGCGGTTGCGTATGGCGTTGGTAAAGGTGTCGATGACCTTCTGGTCCTTATTCTCCACCAGGTCCCACTTGTTCACCACCACCACGAGCGACTTGTTGTTTTTCTGGATAAGCTGGAAGATGTTCATATCCTGGGCCTCGATGCCACGGGTGGCATCTATCATGAGGATGCAGACATCGCTGTGCTCGATGGCGCGTATGGAGCGCATCACCGAGTAGAACTCCAGGTCTTCAGACACCTTGTTCTTGCGGCGTATACCGGCCGTGTCAACCAGGTAGAAGTCAAAGCCGAACTTGTCAAAGCGGGTGTAGATGCTGTCGCGGGTAGTACCGGCTATCTCGGTCACTATGTTGCGGTCCTCGCCTATGAAGGCGTTGATGATACTGCTCTTGCCGGCATTGGGGCGGCCCACCACGGCAAAGCGGGGTATGTCGTCCTCGACATCCTCCTTGTTCTCGGCGGGCAGACGGTCCAGTATGGTGTCCAGCAGGTCGCCCGTACCGCCACCAGTGGCTGCGCTGATGCAGAAAGGCTCGCCCAGGCCCAGTTTGTAAAACTCGGCGGCCTCATAGTATTCCGAGCTGTTGTCTACCTTGTTGGCCACGAGTATCACGGGCAGCTTGGCGCGGCGCAGTATGAGGGCCACATCCTCGTCCCAGTCTGTGAGACCCGTCTCTACATCCACCAGGAAGAGCACCAGGTCGGCCTCCTCGGTGGCCACAAGCACCTGCTTGCGTATAGCGTCCTCGAACACGTCGTCAGAGTTGACTACCCACCCACCGGTGTCCACTACCGAAAATTCCTTACCGTTCCATGAGCACTTGCCATACTGCCGGTCGCGGGTGGTGCCGGCTGTGTCGCTCACGATAGCGTGACGGCTCTGCGTGAGCCTGTTGAAGAGTGTAGACTTGCCCACGTTGGGTCGGCCTACGATAGCTACTAAATTTGCCATTTTCTGTTTGTTTTGCTGAAGTTTAACATTCTCCGGCCCTCGCCATGTTGGCGAGAGTATCCCCTACATCTCATCAGGGGGAGGCCTATATCGTCATTCGGGGTCGTACCCGAAGTGTTGCAGTTCGCGCTGCGAGTTGCGCCAGTCCTTGTCTACCTTGACGTATATCTCCAAGAATATTTTCTTGGCAAAGAACTTCTCCAGGGCCTTGCGGGCCTCGGTGCTCACCTTCTTGAGCGCCACGCCCTGGTGGCCTATCACGATGCCCTTCTGGCTGTCGCGCTCTACGTAGATGACGGCATTGATATGTATCTTGGCCTCATCCTCCTTGAAGCGCTCCACCACCACCTCGACCGAGTAGGGTATCTCCTTGTCGTAGTAGAGCAGAATCTTCTCGCGGATAATCTCCGAGACGAAGAAGCGGGCCGGCTTGTCCGTGAGCTGGTCCTTGGCGAAGTAGGCGGGCGACTCGGGCAGCAGTTCCTTGATACGCTTCATCAGGATGTCGGTGCCAAACTTGTTCTTGGCCGACACGGGCAGTATCTCGGCATTGGGCAGCAGGCGGTGCCAGTGCTCCACTATGTCGCCCAGCTTCTGCTGGTCGCTCTGGTCTATCTTGTTGATAAGCAGGAGCACGGGGATGGTCATCTTGGCCACCTTGGCCAGGAAGTCGGCGTTCTTCTCGGGGTTCTCTACCACGTCGGTCACATAGAGCAGCACATCGGCATCGGCCAGGGCCGACTCCGAGAAGGCCAGCATCATCTCCTGCATCTTATAGTTGGGCTTGAGCACGCCCGGCGTGTCCGAGAACACTATCTGGCAGTCGGCATCGTTGACGATGCCCATGATGCGGTGACGGGTGGTCTGCGCCTTGAAGGTGGCTATGCTGATGCGCTCGCCCACGAGCTGGTTCATCAGTGTAGACTTGCCCACATTGGGGTTGCCTACTATGTTTACAAATCCTGCTTTGTGCATAATCATTCCGGAATAGACTGCAAAATTAGCCAAAAATACTGAAATAGAGTTACTGAGAGGCGAGAAAGTAACTTACGGTAGACAAAAAACAGGCAAAAAAAGGGGGCCTCCGCATATTTGTCGGCACTTTGCTTGCCCAGTAAGGATAAAAACAATACCTTTGTCCATATACGACAGTCTGCTTATGCAACCTACCATTTGTTTTGTCACCACGGGCGACATCAGTATCAACGCCACCGCCAAGAGGGCTCTGGGCATGGCCGTCCCACTGACCCAAAGGGGATGGGCGGTAACCATCCTCATGGAGGACACGGCCGAGAACCGCCACAGGGCCGCCATAGAATGTGCCGACGCGGCCAGCGTGATATACTTCACCCAGCGCTCGGCACTGGACGAGATAAGGAGCAAGAACCGTATCATAGCCCACAGGCATATAGACGTGCTCTACCTCAGCGCCCCTGTAGCCCGCAACATGGTGCGCACGCCCAGGCACTGCCGGCTGGTAGTCGAACATTCTGAGCTGATGTCCCATTTCACCGGCCTGCCTGGCATGGCCAGGCTCAAGGCCCTGTTTTTCGAGCTGCTGTCTGTTGTCCAGGCCGACGCATTGGTGTGTGCCAGCCAGTACCTCTACGACATTTTCAGCCAGAGAGCCCGGCGTATGCGGTGCCGCCCCTCCATGCTCTACCTGCCTTATGCCTACAACGAGCGCGTGTGTCATCCCATGCCTGTAGACCGCGACACGATAGGCGGAGGGCGCTATGCCGGGCGCAAGGTGTTCTGCTATATGGGCAGCATCACGCACAGCTACGGTGCGCTCACCATGACGGCCGCCATCGACCAGCTACACCGCAGCCACCCCGACGTACTGCTTGTCATGATGGGCCACGGCCCGGCCTACGACGAGGTACGGCAGGAGATAGCACAGCGCCGGCTGGCCCGCCATATAGAGCAGACCGGCTATGTGAGCGAGGAGGACATAGACCGTTACTTCTCGCTGGCCGACTACTTCATATTGCCGATGCGCGACACCGAGCAGGACTGGGCCAGATGTCCCAGCAAGCTGTATATGTACCTGCCTTACGACCGGCCCATTGTCACCTGTCGCATAGGGGAGCCCTGGAGTGTCTTAGGCGACAAGGGCACTTATTACCAGCCGGGCAATGCCGAGGATATGGCTGCCAAGATGGCACAGCTCATTGACTCGGGCCGCGCCCATCTGGGCATAGCGCCCAAGGAGCATATATGGCAGGCCCGTGCCGAGGTCTTCGACCAATGGATAAGGCGACTGGCAGAAACGGGCAAGTAGCATCCTGAGGGCGCCTGACCCGTCCACGGCCCGACAGCCGGCTGGGGGCCGGCCGGCCATGTCTGCCACGGCTCCGACAGAGTTTCAAGGTACACATTAAACGCCACTGCCCTACCCGCAGTCCAGGCTCACGGCGGGCATACAGAAAAGCGTGTCTGCACAGCCGATAACAGCTATTGCAGACACGCTTGGGTCTATGGCAGCCGTCATGGACGGCAGCCGGTCATTTCTTAGCAAAATCAGAGCCGTTGTAAGCCCACTTATAGTAGGAGGCACCGTGTACAAAGCCGGCGCCAAAGGCGGTAAAGATAACCTTGTCGCCCTTCTTCAGCTTAGCCTCATTGTCCCACAGGGCCAATGGGATGGTGGCGGCACTGGTATTGCCGTAATGGTCTATGTTAATCATCACCTTGTCCAGGTCGAGCTCGGCCCGCTTGGCCACAGCCTCGATGATACGCAAGTTGGCCTCGTGTGGAACCACCCAGTCTACGTCGCCGCCCGTGAGCTCATTGCGCTTCAGTATCTCCAGTACATCGTCGCTCATGCTGGTCACCGCATAGCGGAACACGGTGCGCCCCTCCTGATAGAGATAGTGCAGACGGTGGTCTACGGTGAAGTGTGATGCCGGACATACCGACCCGCCAGCCTTCATGTGCAGGAAAGGCAAGCCCTTGCCATCGGTACGCAGATAAGAGTTCTGTACGCCCACACCATCCTCAGTGGTAGCCTCGACCAGTACCGCACCGGCGCCATCGCCGAAGAGTACGCAGGTCTGGCGGTCTGTATAGTCCACCAGCGACGACATCTTGTCGGCACCGATAACGATAATCTTCTTATAGCGCCCACTCTGAATCATCGAAGCTGCCACGTCGAGCGAGTAGAGAAACCCGCAGCACGCAGCCTCGAAGTCAAAAGCGAAAGCGTTCTTCAGCCCCAGCTTGCCCACCACGATCGATGCCGTAGAGGGAAACTTGTAATCGGGGGTGGTGGTGGTTACGATAAGCGCGTCGATGGTATCAGGGTCTACGCCTGTCTTGGCGATAAGCTGCTTGGCCGCCTTGCGTGCCAGATAGCTCGTGCCAAGACCCTCCTCGGTGAGGATGCGGCGCTCCTTGATGCCTACGCGGGTGGTTATCCACTCATCGCTGGTATCTACCATGCGCGACAGCTCATCATTGGTGAGCACATAGTCGGGCACGTATCCACCGATGCCTGTGATAACTGCGTTTATCTTCTCCATTACTCAGCGGCTTCCTTAACAACAGCTACCTTACCACGATAGTAACCACAGGTGTTGCATACGGTGTGATATACGTAGTAAGCGCCACAGTTAGGACATACGGCCAGTGTAGGAGCTACGGCCTTGTCGTGAGTTCTTCTTTTAAGTGTACGAGTCTTAGACTGTCTTCTTTTAGGATGTGCCATTTGTTTGTAATTTTTTAATTTATTCTTTAATATTCAACTTTTTAAGGG
>CAKPRX010000032.1 GCA_934183135.1 uncultured Prevotella sp. | reverse complement strand
GGCTAATGATGGTCAGTAGCCAGCCGGGAGCCGTCTTTGGAGATGCAGGTATGGTCAGGACCTTCGGGCCGGTGGTGGCTCTATGGGCTGTGGCAGCCTGCTGATAGAGGGTAGCCCCAGGGGCCTACTCGTTGTAGAACGCGGTGAAGGCCCTGACGGCATACTCGTGGTCGGCCACGCTGCCCGTTTCGCGACAGCTGTGCATGGCCAGTATGGCATTGCCCATATCCACTCCGCGCAGGGGCACCGACGAGGCCAGTATGTTGCCCAGGGTGCTGCCGCCAGCCACATCGCTGTGGTTGACGAAGCGCTGGCAGGGCACGCCGGCCTTGGCACACACGCTGGCGAACACGGCAGCCGACACGGCGTCGCTGGCGTACTTCTGGGCAGCGTTGAACTTGATGACGGGGCCGCCTCCCAGCATGGGGTGGTTGGTGGGGTCGTACTTCTCGCCATAGTTGGGATGCCAGGCGTGTGCATTGTCGGCCGAAACCATAAAGGCACGCTCCACGGCCTGGTAGTAAGCCTCCTCGGTGCCACTCTGGGCCAGCGCTATGCGGCGCAGCATGTAGGAGAGGAAAGGACTGCCGGCGCCCTGCTTGGTCTGCGAGCCCGTCTCCTCGTTGTCGAAGATGGCCAGCACCTGTGTGGTCTCACTGGGACGGGCCGCGCACAGAGCCTCCAGTCCGGCGAAACACATGGAAAGGTCGTCCAGCCGTCCCGATGAAATCAGCTCGTTGTGGGCACCGAAGGTACAGGCCGGGGTGGCATCGGCCAGATACAGGTCGAAGTCCAGCAGTTCGTCGCGCGTTACCGGCTCCTGGCGGTTCACCTCTTCGAGTATCAGGTCTATGAGCACGTTGCCCCGCTCCAGCTCGTCGGTTATCATGCCCAGTATGGGCAGCATGTCCTTCTGCCTGCTCAGCTTCACCCCGTCGTTCACCTGTCGGTTAAAGTGTATGGCCAGGTTGCTTATCTGCAGCAGTGGACGCCCCATGTGTATGAGCAGCGTGCGTGGGTGCATGGCGTCGGTGCCACGGACCACCACCCGGCCGGCCAGGGTGAGCGGGCGGTCCATCCAGGTAGACAGGATGGGGCCGCCGTAGACCTCGGTGTTCAGCTTGACCATGCCGCCCTCGGTGGTTATCTCTGCCGCCGGCTTGATGCGGAAGGTGGGCGAGTCGCAGTGGGCACATATCATGTGGAACCCCACGTCGGCCAGCGCCCGGGCACCTATCTGGAAGGCATAGATAGACGAGTCGTTCTTGGTGACGAACAGCCTGTCGCCCGCCATTATCGGCCCCAGCGGCAGGGCGGGGTCTATCTGTCGGTAGCCGTTCTGTGCCAGCTGGGCGGCTATGTTCTTAACGGCCAGGAAGTTTACTGGCGACTTGTCCAGGAAAGATAAGAGTCTGTCAATCATCTTTATGGTGTTTATGATAGTTCTTGTTTACTTTTCGGTTCATTCTTATCGCGTGCTGTCCATCAGCAGCCTTACGCCGCCTATCAGTCCGGCCGGCTTGGGTTTCGAGGTGGCTCGGAAAGCCCCGTTGTACGAAGCCCAGGCATACTTCTTCTTGATGCCAGGCTGCTTGTCGCCTATTACGCGGTTCGCCCACAGGTTGGTTACCCTCACCTCTAAGCGGTTGGCCTTCTTCTTCAGGGCCGGCGTTACGTCTACCGTGTAGGGAGCCTTCCACAGCGTGCCCATGAGCTGCCCGTTGAGGTACACCTCGGCTATGTTGCCCACGGCGCCCAAGTCCAGGCGGTAGGCGGCCCGCTTGTCGTACTTGGGTACGTCGAATGTCTTCGTGTAGACGGCCGTACCCGAGAAATACTTGATGTGCTCATCGTCCGACTCGGTCAGCGAGGCCAGGCGTGCCACGTGTATCTTCTCGGGTGTGTCCTGCACCTTGCCAAAGGCTATGTCCCAGTCGGTATCCATGGCCATTACCTCCTGGCGCGTGGTGGCAGGCAACTGCAGCGACTGCTCGGCTGTGGCCTCGCCGAACACTACGAATACGGCGCCGTACTGCTCCATGTCCAGGGTTATCTCGGTGCGTCCGTCCTTCATGGTGTAGCTCACCGGGTGTACCGATGCGTCCTCGGCGTTCCACAGTTCGGGCCGCTTGCCCGTCACGTTGAAGCTGAAGGTTATCCGCTTGGGCTGGTCTACCGCATTGGCCACCCAGTAGATGTCTGCGTCGGCCGTGCGGCGGTGTATCCAGCGTATGCTGTCCTGCGTGTTGTACGTCATGTCGGGTGCGGCGTTCAGCTTGGCCAGCGCCTCGCTCATGCTCAGGTTCTCCATCACATTGGCACGGCCGGCGTCCCATATATCGGCCACCAGCTCGTTCCAGCGGGCATTGTCGCCCTTCAGGTTGGGCTGCACGGTGGGTCTCTTGCCGCAGATGGGAGCGCCCGCCTTGGCCAGTCTGTCCAGCGCGGTAAGCTCCTCGACGGTCATGCTGGTAACGTGCTTGTCTATGGCCAGCAGCCGGTACTTCATGCCCGCCTTGGTGGTGAGCCGCGAGCCGTCGTAGCCGAATACATCCATCAGCGAGCCCGGGTTGACATAGTCAAAGCTGTAGCCCGAGGGGATGGCCGGATGCGCGTGGCCGAAGCGGCCGTTCACGCTGTTGTCGCCCCCGTAGTAGTAGGCTATGTCGGCCACGTATTTGCCCTGCTGGAGCATATAGCTGGAGCGGCCCAGGTAGCCCATCCATGCTTTGGCCTGCTCGGCCCAAGTCTCGTGCCTGTTGAACCACTGGCCGTAGATGGCCAGGGCCAGTCCGGGACGGTGGGTGTCGTCAGGCTGATGCGCGCTCTCGTGGATAATGAAGCGGTTCAGGCCGCAGCTCATCATATAGTCGGCGATGGGTTTCAGGTTGCCAGGGTAGAAGGTGTAGCACATCTCGTGGCGCCCGTCGGCAGTGAACGATTCGCCCGCCACGTACTTCTTGCCATAGATGTGAGCCGTCGAAGCCGACTCCCTGAGGTCGCACTCGTACATGCTGAGGTCTGCGCTCTTCTCGGCCCACATCGCGCCCATGGGGATGTCGGCCTTGGACTTGATGCTGATACCGTCGGCCAGCAGCTGTCGCCCGTTCTCGTGCGACTCGACATACGTTTTCATGCCGTGGCGCTTGGCAGCCTGGATGACCTGGCCGTAGAGGCCCTCGTCCATCAGCTCGCCGATGGTCTGCCGGTAGTCGTACAGGAACTGCTCGCTCTCTTTCACGCTGCCGATGATTTGGCCAGTCAGCACGGGCATCCAGGGAATGAGGCTGTAGCCCCTGCGGCGCTCAAACTCGCTTGCCATGTGCCTGGTCCAGGTCTGCTTGCCCGACTCGTAGCTGTCTATGAGCAGGTAACCTATGCCCCGGCTGCCTATCAGGCCGCCCGTGGCATCCTGGTACAGTCCTATGTAGTGCTCTATGTAGTCGCGTACGGCCTGGCCGTCCATCTTGTCTACCTCCAGGCCTGTGGCCTCGGGCGACGCGGGGCCGTTCTTGGCTCCCGTGAGCGACGTGCCGAAGCGGTAGATGACCCAGTTGCCCTTGGGGGCCGTCCAGGTCAGCAGGCCGTTGGCATCCACCTTGTCCGTCAGGTCTACCACGTCGGCCGTAGAGGCCACCTGAGTTTCCGGAGGGGTGGGGTACTGGTCCAGGTCGCCGTATGAGGTGAAGCCAGCCTTCTCCTCGGCGAAGTTGATTCTTCCGGTGGTGTAGAGGTTCAGCTCGTACATATTGATAAAGGTGGCCCCGGTGGCCTTGTCCTTCTGTGGCTCGCGGCACACCAGTCTGAAGCAGCGCGCCGTGGTGGCCGGTATGTCTATGGTCTGCTGCATCGCGCCGCTCTGCGGTATGTCGCACACCTTGGCAAACGTGGTGCCGTCGGCCGATGCCTCCAGCTCGTAGTTGAGGGGCGCGCCCCAGCTGTTCCATGTGCTGCGCGCCGTGCCGTCGGCCATGGACAGCGCCTTGATGGTTACAGGCTTGTCAAAGGTGTACTGCACCCATATCTGGCCCGTCTTGGCATCGGGTTCTATCCTCACGCTCTTGCTGTAGTCGCCGTCGGTCAGCTCGGCCAGTACCGGGGTGCCCTTGCTGGCCGTCACCTGTGGGTGCAGTGAGGCCACGGGTACGTCGGCGCTGTGCTGGCGTACGGCCACCACGGCTATCGGCGCACTGTAGGTCTCCTTGGTCTGGCTGTTGGCCATGTTCTGGAAGCTGCCCGTGGTGGCGTACACCTCAGGCAGCTGCAGGGCTATCTTGCGTCCGCCCTTTACCCGTACCGTGCGCCACGTGAGCTTCTTCATGGCGTTCTCGGGCTTCACCCAGGGCCCTCCCGTGTTGCTCCAGCCCGGCGAGCTGGGTATGGCGACACTCATCTTCATCGAGTCGGCCAGGTGTACCGCATAGCGGAAGCACTCCTTCCACTCCGGGGTCATGTAGGTGATGCGGTGAGGCACTATCTGCGGCGTATTGGTGCCTGCGTCGAACACGTGGAACCCTGCTATGCCTACGCGGTTCATCCAGGTGAGGTCCTTGTATATTCCCTCCTTGGAGATGTTACCGTTCATCCAGTGCCACCACACTCTGGGTCTCGCATCTACGGGCGGGTTGGCAAAGTTGGTGCGCAGCCCGTCGGTCTGGGCCGTGGCTGTAACGCTGCAGGCCAGCGCACAGGCGGCGAAAGTAAGTCTGATGATATTTTTCATGCCTATCTTAAATGTTTGAGTATGCTATACAGTCCCTCGCGTATCGAGCGCAGCCCGAACTGCTCTGGGTCTACCTCTGTCAGCGGTATCCACATCACCTCGGCGGCGTCGTCATCGGCGTGCAGGGGGGCGAGGCTGCTCACCTGACAGCTGAAGAAGAGGTCGAGCGTAGGGATGCTGATGCCGCCGTACTCGTAGCGGTTGGGGCGGCTCAGCAGATAATGGCTCCGGGTCACGGTGAGCCCTGTCTCCTCCATCACCTCGCGGGCCACGCCCTCCTCGGCCGTCTCGTCCATATCGGCAAATCCGCCCGGCAGGTCCAGTGTGCCCTTGGCAGGCTCCCGGCGACGGCGCACCACCAGCAGTTCGTTACGGTCGTTGACGATGATGGCCACGTAGGCTCCACTGGCGTTGACAAAGTACTCGAACCCGCAGTCGGCGCACCTTAGGCTCTTCGCCGAGGCTGTCGCGAAGTGGGCGCTGCCGCACACGGGACAGAAACCGAAACGCTTGAGAATATTCATAGTCGTGATGGGTTATGACGTGTGTATATATAGGATAATGTAGCTGACTGTCTGCAATATTACGAAAAAAAAGCGACACACCGCGATGATTGGCCATAAAATGTAGCACGAAGTCAAAAAAAACGGCAACGCCCCCACCCGTTCCCGTTAACGCATCCGGCCCTGCAGCAGGTGTGCTACAGGGCCGGATGATGGTTATGTATGCAGAGGGAGCCCTCTTAGAGCAGGCTCTTGATTTCAGCCTCCAGGTCGCGTATCTGTTCGGCGCGCTTGTAGAGAGTGCTGCTGCGGTCTATGAGGAAGAACGAGGGCACGCCCTGTACATTGTAAGTCTGGGCAGAGGCTCCGCTCTCGTCGCGTACGCATATCCAGGGCAGGGCAGCCGTCTGGGTCTTCCAGAAGTGCTCGTTGGGGTCGAGCGACACCTGATAGATTTCCAGGCCCTGTGCGTGGTACTTGTTGTAGAGGTCGCGGAGCACCATGATGCGCTTGGCGCTCTCCTTGTCAGCAAAGATATGGAAGTCCAGGAACACCACCTTGCCCTTGAGGTCGGACAGCCGGCGCGTAACGCCCTTGTTGTCGGTCAGCGCCAGGTCTATCAGACCCGCCTCGCGTACCTTGCTGGCATCAATCTGGCTCACGGCCTGCTCATTGCGTACTATGCGCTGGTTGCGCATACTCTCCAGCGCTATGTTGTGCAGATTCTCGCCGCGCTCGGCCTTGGGCCAGAACGTGTCCCAGCTGGTGGCCACAGCGCCGTACACCTTTACGTCGTCGCTGCTCGACCGCGGGTCGAATATCAGGTTCTGCCGTCCGCCCAGCACGAATGTCTGGAACAGCGCGAAGTACGAGTACGCCTTCATAGGCTCCTTGAAGATATAGTTGCGCTTCACATGGTCCTTGTAGCTGTAGAGCAGTTTTTCTACCACCACGCCTGCGCTGTCTGCGCCGATGTTCTTGTTGGCCACCACAGCATTGATGGCTCCCTGCAACTGCTGCTGCATGAGTGCCAGTTCCTTTATCTTGGCGCAGTTGGCCGACCCCGTAACCTCGTAGGCCGATGCCATGGTGGGGTAGGCGGCCTTGACCGTCACCGTCTCGGTCGAGTCGATGGAGATGTTGATAATCTGGCCGGCTATGCGTAGCCTGTAGAACTCAGGGGCATCCGTGGCTTTGGCGCTGAAGTCAAAGGCACCGTTGGCGTCCAGCTTCACCGAGTCTACGGTAACAGGCCCGTTCAGGCTGAGGTTCTCTAAGAAGAGGGTAGAGTCTTTGGCCTCCGTAATGTTGCCGTTTACATGAAATTTCTTGTTTCCGCAGGCCGAGAACGCCATTAGGGCCACGCAGGCCACCGTCATGGCGAGTAGGTTGTTTATCTTCATTTTCTTCATTATTTACATTTCTCTCTGCAAAGATAGTGCAAGCCGAGGGAAATACAAAATAATTCTCCTTTATTTTTACCTCCGGGACAACGCCTGACGGCTTTTACTTACTGCGCAGCCACCCAGCGGTCTATATCTTTCTGCGTGGCGCCGTTCAGGAGTTTTCCTGGCTGCCACTTCACGTCGGGGTATAGCTTGCTGAGTATCTTTACCGAGTTCTCGATACCGCTGCCGCCCGAGGTCATAAAGGGTATTACCCTCTTGCCCCTCAGCCCGTAGGTATCTATAAACGTGTAGATTACCTTGGGCGCCTTGTTCCACCAGTTGGGGAACCCTAAGTAGATAACCTCGTATGCGTCCAGGTTGGCCTTGTCCTTTACGATGGCCGGACGGGCCTGCTCGTTCTCGTTCTCGATGGTTGACCGCGAGGTCTTTACCGTCCAGTCCAGGTCAGCGGCCGTGTAGGGTGCCTTGGGCTTTATGGCGTACAGCTCGCCGCCTGTGGCAGTGGCTATCATCTTGGCCACGCCCTCCGTGGTACCCGTGGCCGAGTAGTAGGCCACCAGTACCTTCTCATTACGTACCTTGTTCATATTCTCCGTTTGCTTTTTCTTGGCACAGGCCGTAGCGGCTACCACGAGGGCTATGGCTACGGTGGCTACATACATCATTTTCTTCATATCTTGTACTGTTGATACACCTATTATTATATATACGTGCGCGCAAGGGCGCGGCGCGCTGCTTTCTTATCGGTGGCAAAATTAGCCCGTTTTATCGATACACGCCTTATCCATATTACCGAAAGTTATACCCTTATTACAGAACAGCCCGTGGTGGCCTCCGCCCATGCCCTGGCTGTCGCCCCGCCCGCCCCGGCCACAAGCGTGGAAAAATATAGAACAATCCGTAATTTGGGTATTACCCCGTAGACCGTTTTTACGTAATTTTGCAACGTGTCAGACCATCCCCGTAACAGTCGGAAGGGTCGCGGACACCCAGCTTGCGACAACCTAAAACCCAGTAATAATGACAAAGAAAGTATTTACCTTAGTATGCTTCTTGGTGGCTTCGGCCACGCTGTGGGCGCAGCCCCGCGTGTATATGACCAAGGAGATTACGCCCGAGGCGCTGGTCCGTGTGTACGAGGCGCTGGGCGTTAAGGCCCACGGGCATGTGGCCATCAAGATTAGTACCGGCGAGATGGGCGGTAACAACTATCTCAAGCCCACCCTGATACGTGGCCTCGTGGACCGCGTCAACGGCACGCTCGTAGAGTGCTGCACCGCCTATGGCGGGAGCCGTCAGGACAAGTCTAAGCACTGGCAGACCGTCCATGCCCACGGCTTCGACTCCATTGCCGCTGTCGACCTCATGGACGAATACGGCCAGATGCGTATTCCTGTACGCGACAAGCGGCATATCAAGTACGACATCGTGGGCAGTCACCTCGCCCACTATGATTTTATGGTCAACCTGGCCCATTTCAAGGGTCACGCCATGGGCGGCTTTGGTGGCGTGCTCAAGAATCAGAGCATCGGCGTGGCCTCTACTGCCGGCAAGGCTTACATCCATACCGCCGGCTATACCGATAACCCAGACAGCCTGTGGCGCCACCTGCCCCAGCAGGATGCTTTCCTTGAGAGCATGGCTGCGGCGGCCCAGGGCGTGGCCGATTACTTCGGCCCCAACATTGTTTACATCAACGTGATGAATAATATGAGCGTAGACTGCGACTGCGACAGTCACCCGGCCGACCCCAAGCTGCGCGACATGGGCATCTTAGCCTCTACCGACCCTGTGGCACTCGACCAGGCTTGTCTGGACTTGGTATTCAACCACAAGGGCCGTCCCGGCGACGACAACAAGCCCCTCATAGAGCGTATTAACCGTCAGCATGGCACCTACATTACCGACTATGCCGAGCGCATTGGTCTGGGTAGCAAGAAGTACCGGCTCATCATGATAAAGTAACCGCCAGCCCACGACCCTATGTCACATCCTGCATTACTATCGGCCGCCCTGCTCATGGCGGCCATGGCTCCGGCCAGCGCCCAGGTTCCGGCCGACACCGCCCGTGCCCACTCGCTGAGCGAGGTGGTGGTAACGGGTACCAACCATGCCACCCCCACCCGGCTGCTGCCCTACACCGTGTCGGTGGTGAGCCACCGGGCCATCGAGGCCACTGGCAAGACCCAGCTGCTGGCTGCCCTTACCGGCCAGGTGCCCAGCCTCTTTGTGTCGCAGCGTAACATTTTCGGCTTCGGAGTGAGCAATGGCGGCAGCGGAGCCATCAAGATACGCGGCGTGGGCGGCTCGCCTACCAGCGCCGTGCTGATGATGGTCGACGGACAGCCTCAGTTTGCCGGCCTGTTCAGTCATCCCGTGGCCGACTTCTATGAGTCTGAGTATGTAGACCATGTCGAGGTGCTCCGCGGCCCCGGTACCGTGCTCTATGGCTCTAACGCCATGGGCGGTGTCATCAATGTCATTACCCGACAGCCCAGCCGCCAGGGCCTTCACGGCACCCTCAGCTCGCAGTACGGCAGCCACAACACCTGGCAGAACTCGCTCAGCGCCATGCTCCGTCAGGGGCGCTGGTCGGCCCTCTTCTCGGTGGGCTACGACCGCACCGACGGGCTCCAGCCCCACTTCGACTTCAGCCAGAAGAGCCTCTATGCCAAGGTGGGCTATCAGCTGGCCGATAACTGGGCCCTCGCGGCCGACTACGCCCTGATGGGCTTTGTGGGCAACGACCCCGTCTACGCCCCTCTCAGTCACCCGGGCTCTACCGACATCTACCACCAGCGCGTCATCCGTGGCGAGAGTTCGGTTACCCTCACCGACCATTATGCCCATACCGATGGCGCCCTGCGCGTGTACTATAGCTATGGCAACCACTACATCGACGACCCCCACCACTTTCACAGTCTCGACGACCGCTTCGGCGTGCTGGCCTATCAGAACTTCCGCCCATGGCGCAGTGGCGTGGCCACGGTGGGCTTCGACTTCGCCCGCTACACGGGCAGCATCCCCATGTCGGGCGGCCATGCCCATGGCGATGGGAGCCAGCAGGCGGCCATGCAGACACTCAGCCGCCAGTTTATCGGCGAGTACTCGCCCTACGTGAGCCTCCAGCAGCAGCTCTGGCGCGACCGCCTGGTGCTCAATGGCGGTCTGCGCATGGCCAACAGCAACCGTTTCGGCACCCACTGGATGCCCCAGGTAGGACTGACGGCCCATCCCGCCGACACCTGGACGGTCAAGGCGTCGCTGGCCAGGGGCTACCGCAACCCATCGTTCCGCGAGCTGTACCTGTATGCCGTGGCCAATCCGGAGCTGGCCCCCGAGAACATGATGAACTACGAGGCCACGGTGGCCCACGTGTTCGGCCGATACCTGTCGGTAGACCTGACGGCCTATCTGGCCAGGGGCAGCAATCTGATAGAGGTGTCGGCTGTGCCTACGGCCGACGGGGGCGTGCGCAACCGCAACTCTAACACCGGGCGGTTCATCAACCGCGGCATCGAGCTTACGGCCCGGAGCCAGGTAACCGACGCGCTGGCGCTGCGAGCCTCGTATAGCTATCTGCGCAGTTCGGTGCACACGCTCACGGCCGCCCCGCGTACCCAGTACTTTATGGGCGTGGCCTGGCAGCCCGTGTCCCAGCTTACGGTCGATGCCCAGCTGCAGGGCGTGGGAGCCCTCTATGTGGCCCCCGATGTGCCCCACCAGAACTATGCCCTGCTCGGGCTGCGTGTGAGCTATCGCCCCGTGCCTGTGGTCGAGCTCTTTACCACCCTCGACAACCTTACCAATGCCCATTATACCATTAACCGGGGCTACCAGATGCCTGGGTTCACCGCGATGGGCGGCGTCAAGGTACGCTGGTAGTCCCGGTTAGGGCCGTGGGGGTTAGGGGTATGTCAGGGAGCAGCTATGAAGTCGGCGGCCTTCTTCCGGTCGCTGTCAAAACTGAGCTTGTTCATAATGGCGTTGCTGTTGCGTGGGTCGACGAGTCTTGGGCCTACGAACTTTACCACCTGCAGCTTGTCGTTGGCAAAGGTGAGCTGGTCCATGAGCGTGGCACACTGTGCGCAGGTAAACCGCCCGCCCAGGGCGGCCACCTCTATCAGGTCCAGCTTGTCCGTGGCAAACGATTTCTTCCGTACCTTCTGCAGCAGCGTGCTCATCTGGCTGTCTGTCAGACAGCCACCGTGCCCGTGGTAACCACCGTATCCGCCGCCTCGATAGCCCTGGCCCGCCTGCGACGATGTTTGCATGCTGGCTATGGCGTCAGAGTTGTCGGTCTCTTCAGTACTATACTTTACCACGTGGTCACTGCGGTCAAACTCGACGGTGATGCGGAGCGTGACGAGTCCCAGCGATTTCGACTTGGTGTACACCCAGCGCTCCCCGTTCTCGTCAAAACTGGTAGAGCGGGGCTTGCCGAGTATCTCGGTTACCTCCTGCTTGCTCATGCCCCGTGTTATAGGCCGGGTGTCCTTGGCCCAGAGCATAGGGGCCCACAGAGCTAATAGGACGATGGTCAGCAGCGCCATCATTTTGCTTCTTGTCATACGCATGGTATTTTATAAATGTGAATTGTCCGATGAAGAGTAGGGCGACGGCTGTCCGCATGAGCTTGCTCAGATGCCTGAGGCGCCGCCTAACTTCTACAAAGTTAGTGCAAGCCGAACGGCATGAGCTTGCTCGGATGCCTGAGGCGCCGCCTAACTTCTACAAAGTTAGTGCAAGCCGAACGGCATGAGCTTGCTCGGATGCCTGAGGCGCCGCCTAACTTCTACAAAGTTAGTGCAAGCCGAACGGCATGAGCTTGCTCAGATGTCTGAGGCGCCGCCTAACTTCTACAAAGTTAGTGAATGTTCTCCATACAGCCATAGGAGAAAGGCCTAAAATGAAAGCTGAGGAGAAGAAAAAGCTAACAAGCCACTCCCCTGCGTGCTGGCGCAGACCACCTGCATGCCCGTGCTAACGGATAGCCCGCAGACTGGTATCGTAAAGATTTTTCTGATAATGTATAAATATACATTTTCGGAGTTTAGGCATCGGGCGAGGGCTTTTCGGCCTTCTGTCTTTTGCCTGTACGCTCGCCGAGGGGACGGCGGTGTCGAAAAACGCCAATTTCGGACCACCCGAAAACGACCTTTAAAGTGCTCGCGATGGTCATTAGAAACGTAATGACCATCGCGAGCGAAAAAATGACCATCGCAGTGACTCTGAAAACCGACCTCGCGAGAGCTGAAAATAGCGGCGAAAAAGGTGCCAAATACCCCTATTTTGTAAAAGGTTGTTACTTTTGAGCCCCTCGTGGTGCCCCCAAACAGCCCCGAAAGCCCCGAAAACCGTCCTGGTTGGTTGAAAAAATCTGGAAATTATGCCCCGGAAAACGGGTGTTACGACTGTATATTTATACATTATCGCCCCGGGTTTTGCATAAATATACAGTCGCGTGTAAAAGTTTTTCGCCATTTCGTCCATGCCTGTAACGGCGATAGAGCCTATGGCTTGTCCCCCATTAGCAGCCCCCACATCCGCCCCTGTGGTGCTTGGCGCCGCCGCCGTGAGACTTTGCCATTACTTTTCGCGCTTACTTTTTGATTATATTCAGATAAAAAGTTGTAAATTTGCAACTGTCAGCCGTAAAACTGCCACCATGACCCCAGAAACGATGATACAGACCACGATAGAGGGCCGCTCCTGCCTGTTGTACGCATCGCCCAACCCCGCGCTGCTGCTCATCCAGGTTACCGCGCGCCACGAGCGACCCACCATCGATGCCGAGGTGGCCCAGATAGTCAGCGGCTCGCCGGTAGGGGTGGTCTTTGCCGCGGTAGAGCTTACCGACTGGGTGGGCCAGCTCATGCCCTGGGCCGACGATGCCGTCATGCGGCGCGCCACGGAGCCCCCACGCGCCGCCGACACGCTGGCCTACATCGCCGGCAGTCTGCTGCCCTGGCTCCGCCGCCACTACGGCCCTCTGCCCTGTGCGCTCGGCGGCTACTCTCTGGGCGGCCTCTTCGCCCTCTGGGCCTCTTACCAGTCGGCCTGTTTCTGCGGTGTGGCCGCCGCCTCACCCTCGGTGTGGATAGACGGCTGGACGGCTTACACCCACCGGCACACCCTGCATGCCCACCATGTGTACCTCAGCTTAGGCGACCGCGAGGAGCACGCGCGCAACCAGCGTATGGCCGCTGTGGGCCCCTGCATACGCGACCAGTATCAGTGGCTGTCGCGCCAGATGGACAAGGACAGCGTGGTACTCGAGTGGAACCCCGGCGGCCACTTCGGCCACGAGGCCCACCGCACGGCCCGCGCCTTTGCATGGGTCTGCGCCCGTATGGCAGCCGAGGGGCGATGAAATGGGCCGAAAATGAAGACGACATACATAATTGCGATGAAGAATATAAGCATGAAACGACACCTGGCGCTGCTCATCCTGGGCCTGGTGGGGCTGAGCCTGACGGCCGGAGCCCAGGCCCCGTCGGCCACCGAAGCCCCGTCGCCCCGCCCCGAGGTGCTCCTGGAGACCACCATGGGCAATATACGCATACAGCTCTATAACGAGACACCCCAGCACCGCGACAATTTTCTCAAACTTATCCGCGACTACCACTTCTACGACTCGCTGCTCTTTCACCGCGTCATCCCCGACTTTATGGTTCAGTCGGGCGACCCGCGGAGCAAGCATGCCGCCCCCGGCGAACTGCTTGGCGAGACCTCGCTGGACTACACCCTGCCCGCCGAGATACGTCTGCCCCGGCTCTACCATAAGCGCGGCGCCGTGGCCATGGCCCGCGAGGGCGACGCGACCAACCCCGAGCGCCGCTCCAGCAGTACCCAGTTCTATATAGTATGTGGCCGGCCCTGCTCGGAGGCCATGCTGGAACGCGGGCGACAGAACCTGAAGACGCTGTTTGGCGACAGTCTGCACATGACGCAGGCCATGGCCGACACCTATACCACCGTGGGCGGCACGCCCCATCTGGATGGCGCCTACACGGTGTTTGGCGAGGTCACCGAGGGCATGGATGTGGTAGACCGCATACAGCATGTGGACCGCGATGCCAACGACCGCCCTGAGGCCGATGTGCGCATAGTCCGCGCCGTCATCGTGCGCGATGTGCCTGGCGCTGCCCGTCCCAAGCGGGCCGTGACCCCACGCCGCACGGCCCCCTCGCGTAAGCCGGCGTCAGTACGCCGCAGGCGCTGAGACATTTCATACTAAACACATATACCATGTATCAGTTACGTAACATACTTATGGCTGCCCTGGCGGCCACCTCGGTTCAGGTATCTGCCCAGACCGACACGCTGCGGGCCGGCTTCCTATCGCCCCCGCAGAGCGCCCGTCCCCGCGTGTGGTGGCACTGGATGAATGGCAACATCTCCCGCGAGGGCATCTACAAGGACCTTACCTGGATGAGCCGCGTGGGCATAGGCGGCGTACACATCTTTGACGCTGGCAAGAACACCCCGCAGGTAGTTCCTCATCGCATCGTGTACATGACACCCGAGTGGAAAGACTGCTACCGGTATGCGGTACAGCTGGCCGACTCTCTGGGCATGGAGGCCACCATGACGGCCACGCCCGGATGGAGCAATACGGGTGGCCCGTGGGTTACGTCGGCCGACGCGATGAAGAAACTGGTGTGGCGACAGGTCACCGTCCGTGGCGGCAGGGTCGTAGACTGCCAGTTGCCCGCTCCCTACCGCGTAAGCGGGGCCTTTCAGAACGTGGCGGCCCGCGGCACGGTGTCCCGACAGCAACTCTATGGCGACATAGCCGTGCTGGCCGTGCGCGTGGCCCCCGATGACCTTACGCTGAGCGACATGGGTGTCCGGGTAACCGCCAGCGGAGGCCGGTTTACCGTCGGCATGCTCACCGACGGCGACATGGCCACCACGGCCACGCTTACCCCCGACAGCACGGGCCGCCAGGCATGGCTCCAGGTAGAGCTGGCGCGGCCCTACACCATCAGGGCGCTGTCGCTCAGGGACGGCCGGCAGCACAGCCAGTGGCGCAACAAGCGGCCGGCCCCCACCAAGTGGCTCGAAGCCAGCTCTGACGGCGTACACTATACCAAGGTGTGCGACCTGGTACTGGGGGGCGCGCCCCTCAGCACGGTAGACATACCGCCCACCACGGCGCGCTTCTTCCGGGTGGTGTTCAGGCCCGACAAGCGCCCCCTGGCCATCGCCGAGCTAAACCTGTACACCACCTACAGGGTGAACCACAGCGAGGAGAAGGCTGCCTTTGGCACCCCGGTAGACTTGCCGCTGTACCCCACGCCTGCCACCGACACCGCCACACCCTTAGACCAGGTGGTAGACCTTACCGCCATGGTGTCGGCCGACGGACACCTGCGCTGGAAGGCTCCCGCCGGACGCTGGCGCATCTACCGCTTCGGCTACTCGCTCACCGGCAAGATGAACCACCCTGCCTCGCCCGAGGCGACAGGCTTGGAGGTCGACAAGATGTCGGCTCCGGCCGTGGCCCGGTACATCGGCACCTATCTGTCTACCTACGTAGATGCCACCAAGGGCATGATGGGACGGCGCGGACTGCAGAACCTGCTCATAGACAGCTACGAGGCAGGCATAGCTAACTGGACGCCGACCCTGCTGGCCGACTTTGCGCGGCTGCGGGGCTACGACATGCTGCGCTGGATGCCTGCCCTGGCCGGCGAGATAATAGAGAGCTCGGCCAAGACGGACCGCTTCCTCTTCGACTGGCGCCACACGCTGGGCGAGCTGGTCGAGGAAAATCTATACCACCAGGTGGCCGACACCATGGCCGCCCGGGGCATGGGAACGTACTTCGAGAGCCACGAGTCGTGCCGCGTCTATGAAGCCGACGGTATGGCTGTCAAGCGGCATGCCACCGTGCCCATGGGTGCCATGTGGGCCAGCGAGCCCGTAATGCACTTTAACGACCGCGGCGAGACGGGCAAGCAGGGCGACATACGCGAGTCGGCCTCGGTGGCCCATATCTACGGGCAGAACCTTGTGGCGGCCGAGTCGCTCACGTCCAATGGGCTGGACGGCGACGGCCTGGCCTACTCGCTTACCCCCAATCTGCTCAAGCCAGTGGCCGACCTGGAGTTTGCCAGCGGCGTTAACCGCATCGTGATACACGACAGTGCCCACCAGCCTGTCGACGACAAGATACCCGGCCAGGGACTGGAGGTCTATGGACAGTGGTTCCACCGCCACGAGACGTGGGCCGAGCAGGCGCGGCCGTGGGTAGACTACCTGGCACGTACCAGCTATATGCTACAGCAGGGCCACTTTGTGGCCGACGTGGCTTACTACTATGGCGATGACAACAATGTGACGGGCCTGTTCTACGCTGAGCAGCCCAAGGTACCTGCCACGGCGGCCTACGACTACGTGAACACGGCCGCGCTGACCTCGCAGTTGGCCTATGCCGACGGCCGCATCGTGACACCGTCGGGCATGAGCTACCGCATGCTGGCCCTCGACGCCAACACGGCCCGCATGACGGTACCGGCCCTGCGCCGTATAGCCGCGCTGGTAGACCAGGGCATGCCGCTGTGTGGCCGGCGCCCCACGATGACACCCAGTCTGAGCGACGATGAGGCTGAGTTTGCCCAGTTGGTCAGCAGGATATGGGACGGCCACCATCCCCATGTGTTCGAGCACGCCACCGTCGGACAGGCCCTGGAGGCCATCGGGGTGGCCCCCGACTTCAGTGCCGGCTCGATGGACAGTCTGCGCTATGTACACCGCACGCTGCCCGGAACGGAGATATACTGGATAAACAACCGCAGCTACCACGCGCGGACGGTAAACGCTACCTTCCGGGTGGCCGGCCTTACGCCTTATAGGTGGAATCCGGAGACGGGAGCCATTAGCCGCCTGGCCTATCAGCCTGCCGGCACTACCACCACGTTGGCGCTCGACATGGCGCCAGGCGAGGCTTGCTTCGTGGTGTTCCGCGCGGTGCCCGACGAGGCTGCCGGCCCTGTCGTTACGGCCGACAGCACCACTACGCTGCTCACCCTGTCGGCCCCATGGACCGTCAGCTTCCAGCCAGGTCGCGGGGCTCCCGACCAGACCGTCATGCCACAGTTGGCCTCGCTCAGCGAGTCGGCCGACGAGGGCATCCGCTACTTCGCGGGCATGGCCACCTATCGGCAGACATTCCGCCTGACCAAGGCCGACATGAAGGCCGGCCGGCTGTGGATAGACCTGGGTCGCGTGTGCCCCTTGGCCGAGGTCATCGTCAACGGTCATAACTTAGGCATCCTCTGGCGTGCGCCCTTCATGGTAGATGCCACCACGGCCCTGCGCCGCGGTGACAATTCTATCGAGGTTCGCGTGAGCGCCCTGTGGCGCAACCGCATCATCGGCGACCGCCAGCCGGGCTGCAAGCATCCTTACACCTATACCTCTTATCCCTTCTACAAGGCCGGCTCTAAGCTGCAGCCCTCCGGCCTCTTGGGGCCGGTCAGCATACGTTGTAAAGGTAAAAAAGTAAAAGAGTAAAAAAGTAAAAAGCACTCGGGCGAGATAGGAAGTTCTCCCTGCCATTCAAGGGAGAACTTCCATATCTGCCAAAGAACCAGTACGCTTGGTATAGCGTACTGGGCGGCCTGTAGAGTAGGCTTCTATAAACGCAAAGATGGCCACGGGCAATCCCGTGGCCATCTTTGCGTTTGTCCTAACAGCCCCTAATGTCTTTCAAGTTCTCTCTGTGGGTCTGTAGGCTCTTTTTACTCTTCCTAAAGTCTTTTTACTTTTTTACCTTTTTACTCTTTTACTTTTAAAAGGCTGTCAGAAGCGTACGGGGAAGTACGGTGGGTGTTGCTCGAAGTACTTCTTCATCTCGATGGGCACATCGGTACAGAGGAAGTCGGCACCCATATAGAGCGCCAGGAGCGTGTCCTCTAACTTACTGCCCGGCCACAGGTTTACCTGTAGCCCGTTGTCGTGGGCCAGTTTGACATCGCGGCGTGTCGAACTGTTGAGCCAGCACGCTATGCGCTGCACGCCCAGCTTCTTGGCCTGTCTTATTACCGGCGCGCTGCAAGGCTTTCCGGTGATAAGCTGTAACACGGCATCCGGGTGGTGGGCATGCTGATAGGCCAGGACGCGCTCGTCGAACGAGGTGAGCGACCAGTTGGCATCAGCAGGTATCTTTGCCTTTATCATGGTGTACACCTTGTCGCAGTAGGCGGCTATGGCCTCGTCGGGGTACAGGTTGGTCTCCTCGGTCTTCATCTCGAACTCTATGTAGAGCCCCTTCTTGTCCTTTAAGAAGTCGAGCAGGTCGTCCAGGAAGAGCAGTGGGTTGCCCTGCTTGGTCTTTATCTTGCGCAGTTCCTTGGCGGTGAGGCGCTCGATGGTCTTGTCTATGCCGCAGGTACGCAGCAGCGACGTGTCGTGGGCTACGATGACCGCCCCGTCCTTGGACAGGCGCATGTCGGTCTCGAAACTGTGGATGCCGGCAGCCCATGCGTTGCGGAAGGCAGCCAGCGTGTTCTCATCTTGTTCGTTTCGGCCACCCCGGTGGCCCAGCATGATAGCCCCGGCCTGTGCGAACGTAAGGGTGGCACACAGCAGTAGGGCGGCGATGGATAGAAATCTTTTCATGGTTATTTGTGTTTAACGGATTGTACTCCTTGGTTGGTCATCTGTACAGGACGGATAAAGCCCTGGGCGTCGAACTCCAGGCGGTCTATGCACGTGACGCGCGCATTGCGGTCGGTCTCGTCGAGGGGGCGGCGGTGGTACACGATGTAGTACTCGTCGCGCCCCGGCACCTTGATGACAGAGTGGTGGCCGGCACCGGTAGCTATCTTGGGGTCCTGCTCCAGGATTTTGCCCACACGGTTAAAGGGGCCGAAGGGCGAGTCGCTGATGGCGTAAGCCACACTGTAGTCGGGGCCGCCCCATCCGCCCTCGGACCACATGAAGTAGTACTTGCCGCGACGCTTGAGCATGAACGGGCCCTCGACATAGCCTTTGGGGGTGACCTCGCGGTAAGTGGTGCCATCGTCGAAGGGTATCACGTGGAGCAAGTCCTGCGACAGGCGCACCATGTTACAGTGGCCCCAGCCACCATAGTACATGTAGTACTCGCCATTGTCGTCGCGGAACACGTACTGGTCTATGGGCTGTGCCCCGTTGACAATCTCGCCGATAAGCGGGTGCCCTAAGGCGTCCTTGAAGGGCCCCTGCGGCTTGTCGCTCACGGCCACGCCGATGCCGCCCACCTCGCCGGGATGGACATCGTTGGCTCCGAAGAACAGGTAGTAACGTCCGTCCTTGTAAACCACGGCCGGGGCCCAAAGGGCGCGGTGCCCCCAGCTTACGTTGGCCAAGTCGATGACACGGCTGTGCTTGGTCCAGTGAACTAAGTCGCGCGAGGAGAACGCATCCATGAACGTCTGCTGGTCATAGGGCGCCGAGTAGGTAGGATAAATCCAGTACTCATGGCCGAAGACCACGGCCTCGGGGTCGGCGTACCATCCCTTGTCAATGGGATTGCCGCTCCAGAGCTTCTGCGCTTGGGCGGCAGTCATGGCGCAGAGGGCCATGATGGCGGTAAAAATGTATTTCAATTCTGTTTTTTTAGTTGATTATGGTCACAAAGTTAGCCATTTATTTTAATAGAAATTTATAAAATGTTATTTTTGTGTCAAAATAGTGCAAGCCGAGCGCCATGGACTTGTCCGGAAGGGCGAGGCTGCGCCTGCTTACTCTGCAAACAATGCAAGCAAATCATACAACCGTATAAACTACACACACGATGATAAAGTCTATAGCAGCCCTGCTGGCCACGACGGTCCTGGCGCTACCCATTCGGGCCGATGAAGGCCACACCCGTGGCATAGGAGTATATCCCGGCCGTCCCTCTGAGAGTTTTGAACCCACCCTGGTGCGCGACTACACGTACCGCAACGTGGCCCTCCACCGCATGGTGTACCAGTCATCGGCTTCCGATGTCAACCTGACCGGCCAGCTCATCACCGACGGCGAGGTATGTACCTCCGAGCCTTGTCAGGTAGTGGTGTCTACCCCTAAGGGAGCCCTCGACAAGCGCCACCGTGAGAAGACCATCGACGGCAACCCTCAGTCGCTTGTCAATGTAGAGGGCGAGGACACCTATCTGCAGTTTGACTGGAGCTGGATGACCGTTACCGCCGACGAGCTGAGGCTCAATGCCGAGGCCGTGTACGATGCGGCCCAGGCCCAGGGCGGCTATACCATAGAGGTGATGGCCTCGGCCGACGGCAAAACATGGGTCGGCATAGGCCGGGAGGCGGGCGACGGGCTGCCCGGCGTGGCCACGCGCCAGACGATGAGCAACGATCCCAACAAGCAGGAAAGCAAGATACGTCTGCCCCTGCGTAGGGTGCAGGCGGTTATCCCCCTGAGCCACGTTACCCCCTGGAGCCATCTGCGCGTGGTGTTCCGCATGAAGGGAGCCGCCTACTGGCGCGTGCGGCAGACCGACTTCTACCGCAAGGGTGCCATCCAGGATGCCCTGCCCTCAGCCCACTACACCAGTGCCTGGGCCAGCGAGGGCGGAGGTACCCAGTGGGTCATGGTAGACCTGGGTACGCAGGTGACGGCCAGCCGCGTGGTGATGAACTGGATACACCCGGCCCGGCAGGGCGAACTGCAGGTGTCTGACGATGGCCGGGAGTGGCGCCGTGTGGCCTCCCTGCGCCGGAGCAAGAAACTGGAGCAGAGCCTGAACTGCCGTTTCAAGGCCCGCTATGTACGACTGCTGATGACCCGGCCCGATGCCTCGGGGCGCTATGTACTGAGCGAGCTACAGGTGATGGGCTTTGGCGGACTGGTGGCCCGTCCCCATGAGCGTATGGGTATGCGCCATGGCCGCTACTACCTCAATGGCGGCGACTGGCAGCTCAGCCGTAAGGGCTCTGACCGTTCCGTGCTGGCTACTGTGCCTGCCACGGTGCTGCAGAGCTACATGAACATAGGCGCTGTGGCCAATACCAACTACAGCGACAACATGCGGGTGGCTTCAGAGTCGTATTTCAATGCCGACTTCACCTACCACACCTCGTTCGACATGCCCGCCGACTACCAGGGCCGTCATGTCTATCTCAACTTCGATGGTATCAACTGGAAAGCATCCGTTAAGCTCAACGGGCAGCCGTTAGGACGGGTAGAGGGAGCCTTCAGGCGCGGACGGTTTGACGTGACCCGTTATCTGAAGGCCACCGCCAACCAGCTGGAGATAGCCGTGGAGCGTCCTGCGCACTTTGGGGCTGTCAAAATCAAGAACACCGAGAGTACCGACATGAACGGAGGCTACTTAGGGGCAGACAACCCCACATTCCATGCCTCGATAGGCTGGGACTGGATAACCACTACGCCCGGCCGTGAGGTGGGTATATGGAACGATGTGTACCTGACGGCCAACGGGGGCGTGAGCCTGAGCGACCCGCTGGTAGACACCCGTCTGGACCTGCCCGATACGCTGGCCACCATGACCCCGTCGGTATGGGTGGCCAACGACCGCGACACCACGGTACAGGCCACGCTGAGCGGATGGATAGGCCCGCTGGCCTTTGCCAAGACGGTGCGGATAGGGCCCCACGCCAGTTGCGAGGTGGCCTTCAGTCCCAAGGAGTTTGCCCAGTTGGCCTGCCAGCCCATGCACCTGTGGTGGCCCGCGGGCTACGGCACGCCCTACCTGTACGATGCCGGCTTTGCCATCGCTGACGGCAGCGGGCGTATAGACAGTCTGCACTATCAGGCGGGCATCCGCCAGATGACTTATGCCAATCTGAAGACCCAGGTGCAGCTATTCGTCAACGGTCAGCGCTTCATCCCGTTGGGCGGCAACTGGGGTTTCTCGGAGAACAATCTCAACTACCGCGGCCGCGAGTACGACATAGCTGTGGGTTACCACCGCCACATGAACTGTAACATGATACGCAACTGGGTAGGCCAGACCGGCGACGAGGAATTTTACGAGGCGTGCGACCGCCATGGTATTATGGTGTGGCAAGACTTCTGGCTGGCCAACCCCGCCGACGGCCCCGACCCCTACGACAATGACCTCTTCCTGGCCAATGCCTCTGACTATCTGCGCCGCATACGCCGCCATCCCAGCATAGGCATCTATGTGGGCCGCAACGAGGGCTATCCGCCTATGGCCATCGACCGCCCCCTGCGCCAGTACGTCGACAGCCTGCATCCGGGCATGGCCTACATCCCCAGTTCTTCCGACGAGGGCGTGTCGGGCCACGGCCCTTACAGGCTTATCCCCGTCAGGGAGTACTTTGACAAGCAGAGTCACAAGCTGCACTCCGAGCGTGGCCTGCCTAACATCCCGTCGTATGAGAGCATGTGCCGTATGCTTAGTCCTGATGACCTGTGGCCTATAGGACTGGGCTGGGCACAGCACGACTTCACCCAGCAGGGTGCTCAGCGTGGCTCTTCCTTTGTCAAGATGCTTACCGACCGTTTTGGCGAACCGGGCAGCGCCCGTCAGTTTACTGCGCTGGCCCAGTGGCTCAACTACGACGGCTACCGCGCCATGTACGAGGCTTCGCAGCAAGAGCGGCAGGGACTGCTCATCTGGATGAGCCACCCGTGCTGGCCATCGACGGTATGGCAGACATACGACTATTATCTGGAGCCTACGGCGGCTTACTTCGGAGTGCGCAAGGCGTGCGAGCCGCTGCACATTATGTATAACCCGAGGGTGGGCCAGGTACAGGTGGTCAACATGAGCCGCGGGCCGCAGTGCGATATGGAGGCGCGCATGGAGATTCGCGATATGTATGGCCACACGGTGCTGGCCGACTCGGCCTGGGTAGACACATACAGCGACGTTACGGAGAGCGTGATGCCCGTGGCTGTGCCCGACAGTATGTCGCTCTGGTATCTGCACCTGTCGCTCTACGACCGGGGCCATCTCGTGTCAGACAACTTCTATGTGCAGGGTCGCCGCGACACCGATTTCCGGGCCCTGAACCAGTTGCCCCAGGTGCAGCTACAGACCCGGCAGCAGATAATACGCCGCAGGCGTGGTTACCGGGGCACAGTGACGGTAACCAATCCGTCGGCTACTCCAGTGCTGATGATACGCCTGAACCTCAAGGGCGACGATGGCGAGCAGATACTGCCCGTGCTATACTCGGACAACTACTTTGCGCTGATGCCAGGTGAGAGCCGCGACGTCGAGGTGTCGTTCAGCGATGAGGATACGCGCGGCACGACGCCCCGGGTCGAGGTGTCGGCCTTTAACGCCACGGCCACGGAGCAGTAGACCGCTCCTACGCGCGCATATATCATAATAGGTATAACCGCGAGGCCCCATACGGCCACGGCACACCC